>CAYJEN010000003.1:0-92199 GCA_964369185.1 uncultured Desulfovibrionaceae bacterium | reverse complement strand
TCTTTTCAGCTTGGATTTTTGCACGTCTTTCAGTATTGCTTTCTTCTTTTCCTGCAATTCTTTCGGCTCTGATATAGCTCGCCTTCGCAGAAGTCATTCCTTGAGAAGATTTGCCTACAGGTTCAAAGATAAGTTTAGCTTCACGTCCTCCACGTCTATATCGAATGTAGTAGATTTTATCATTTTCAACTACAATATAAGTAACACCTGCATATTTTGTCTTTATTTGATTTGCCATATTCTGCTCTCTGTTATCACACCAAAGATGTTTTTTATCTATAAAAATACGATGAATAGGCACTTTGAAAGATTTTCTGTTATCACACCTATTATCACACGCAATATAAAAATAGGCTAAAAACGAGAGAAAAGCAATAAGTTTTTTACTTACTGCTTTTCTAGATAAATAGTGTGATTTTGCTTTATATAAGCGAGATTTTGGCTTGTTTGTTTGGCGTGCCTAGCAGGAATCGAACCTGCGGCCTTCAGCTCCGGAGGCTAACGCTCTATCCAACTGAGCTATAAGCACGTTGCACCTTTTATCGCTTATTTTTGAGCTATCGTCAAGTTTAGGCTGTATTAGGGTGCGTTTCTAAATTAAGAGATTTTGTGGAATTTTCAATAAAATGTGATTTTTTATGAGGTGTAATGCATTAAAACATACATACACTGAATAAAAAATCATCTTTTGAGCCCTCTATGATAAATGTCAAAAACACAAAAGAATTAATTTAGAAACATATCCTAAAAAAATAAAAAAGCATAGCCTCTAAAAGCTATGCTTTTTTATTTCTATTTCTTTAACCAAACCACAGAACCATCTTTTAATACAATTTTTTCCCTTGATGGATTCTTTTCCTGAAATACTGAGTAAAGAACAAGGCAAACTCCAACCACAATAAGTGGCAATGAAAGCACCATTCCCATAGTCAACCATTCACCATAAAGATATCCGATGTGTGCATCCGGTTCACGATAAAACTCGCTTATAAAACGGAATATACCATAGAGTATTGCAAAAAATCCGGCTACAGCTCCTTCAGGTCTTTCTTTTGATGAATATATCCAAAGAAGAATAAAAAGTAGTGCTCCCTCAAGCCCTGCCTCGTAAAGTTGAGTAGGATGCCTTGGGAGTATGCCGGCATGAGGAAAAACCATTCCCCATGATACATCTGTTGTTCTTCCCCAAAGCTCACCATTAATAAAGTTGCCTATTCTTCCAAATAATAAACCCGGTGCAATTGCCGGCGCAACAAAATCTAAGGTTTCTAAGAAGCCTTTTTTATGAACTCTTCCCCATACAAAAATTGTCAACAGCACGCCTAATAATCCACCGTGGAACGACATTCCGCCATTCCAAACAGTAAAAATCTCAAGAGGAGCTTTTATGTAATAAGCTAAGTCATAAAATAAAATATAACCAACTCTTCCACCAAGAACTGCGCCTAGCATAACCCAAGTTACAAGGTCATCAACCTCAGAATTTTCCCAGCCCGATCCGAGCTTTGACGCCCTAGCACGTAAAAGAATCCAGCCCACAAGTAGGGCTAAAATATACATCAGCCCATACCAGTGCACATTCACCGGACCAAGGGAAAAAGCAATAGGATCTATTTGAGGATATACCAACATTCTATGCTCGCTTAATTATAGATTTTCGTAGACTTAAAGATATCATAAGAGACTATTTATGACAAGAGTAAAAAATATTATTTATAATTTCATATAGTTATAATAATAAAAGTTCTTAGCTTTCAGTGAATATTTCCCATTAATTTGAAATCACTTGTTTGACAAATATATCGAAAGCCTTTATGGATAATAACAACACAAACCCATATTATGATAATTTTCTATATTTAAAGGCTGTAAGATGAAAAATTTATACTTAGTCTGCACATTATTATTATGCATCTTCCTTTCTGCATGTGCAAGCACTTCCCTACCTACTTTCTATTTATTACCAAATTTTAATCCTATAGAAGTCACAGAAAAAGCAAATGAAAAAACAATAGGTATTCTTCCCATAAGCTTACCAAGTTATTTATTAAGACCGCAAATCGTTACCAAAAACGTAGCAACTTCACAAGTTGAGATTTCAGAATTCCACCGCTGGGGTGAAAACTTAGATGATGCCTTTCAACGTGTACTCAGCACTTCTTTATCAAGTAAATTACTCGATAAAAACTACACTGCTATTCCTCTTCGTATGGGATATCCTGTAGATTGTCGACTACTTATAGATGTGATATCCTTTGAAGGAAGCTTAGATTCTGATGTTGCTTTAAATGCTTATTGGCTTTTAAGAAATGACTCTAAAATTCTAAGTCAAGGTTCATTTTACAAATCAATACCTGCCGGAGCAACATACAATGAACTTGTTATAAGCCAAGCAAAGCTTATCGATGCACTAGCAGATGATATTGTTACTAACATTAAATAATAAATTCAAAACAAATATAAAAACGAAACCCTTTTTTTGACTTTTTTATAACTCAAAAGAAAGGGTTTTGCTATTAAGCTTTCTATAAATATGAAATATTGTTCAAACTCCGATATTTTGACGAAAAAAATTTCCATTAGTGAAAATTAAGAACTTGCCAAATCATTAAAGAGGTATTACTATTGAATTTACAAGCTAAAATCTAAACTATATATGTTGCCGAAGGAGGCTACATTGAATCAATTCTCTAGAAATTCTTTGCTATGGCTAATGATAGCATTTGCGGTGCTGCTTATCTTTAATATGTTCAGTGCTCCAACAACTACCAAAAATGAAATGCCTTATAGTGAGTTTATAGCTCAAGTTGATAACGGAAATATTGCTGAAGTTGCAATTATCGACAGAGTTATAAAAGGCACTACTACAACCGGCGGAAGCTTCCAAACCTACACACCGGACGACCCGGGTCTTGTAGCACAACTACTTAATCATAATGTAGTAATCAAAGCTCAAGCACCGGAAGAACCACCATTTTATATGACTCTACTCATATCATGGTTCCCTATGCTTCTTTTAATTGGTGTGTGGATTTTCTTTATGCGACAAATGAATGGAGGAGTCGGCGGTAAAGGCGGAGCTATGAGCTTTGGTCGTTCCCGCGCACGTATGCTAAATCAAGAGCAAGGCAGAGTTACATTCCAAGATGTAGCCGGCGTTGATGAAGCAAAAGACGAACTCGTTGAAGTTGTTGAATTTTTATCAAACCCTAAAAAGTTTACACGTTTGGGCGGTAGAATCCCTAAAGGTGTTTTATTAGTAGGCCCTCCGGGGACAGGTAAAACCCTTCTTGCAAGAGCTGTTGCCGGTGAAGCTGGCGTTCCTTTCTTTTCAATTTCAGGTTCTGATTTTGTTGAAATGTTCGTTGGTGTTGGTGCATCTCGTGTACGTGATTTGTTCGTTCAAGGTAAAAAGAACGCTCCTTGCCTTATCTTCATAGATGAGATTGACGCAGTTGGTAGACAACGTGGCGTTGGTATAGGTGGTGGACACGATGAGAGAGAACAAACCTTAAACCAGCTCCTTGTTGAGATGGATGGTTTTGAATCTAATGAAGGTGTTATCCTTATTGCCGCTACAAACAGACCTGACGTTCTTGACCCTGCTCTTCTTCGTCCCGGTCGTTTCGATAGACAAGTTATCGTTCCAACTCCTGACTTAAAAGGTAGACAGCACATCATCGCTGTTCATGCAAAGAAAACACCTATTGCGGAAGACGTTAATATTGATGTTCTTGCAAAAGGAACTCCTGGTTTCTCAGGTGCGGACTTAGAAAACCTTGTAAACGAAGCTGCCCTTCAAGCTGCTAAAAAGAATAAAAATCAGCTTAATATGTCTGATTTTGAATACGCTAAAGATAAAATTCTTATGGGACGTGAACGTCGCTCTCTTATTCTTTCAGATGAAGAAAAACGTATCACAGCTTACCATGAAGCCGGCCATGCTCTTGTAGCAAAGCTTCTTCCAAAAGCTGATCCTGTCCATAAAGTAAGTATCATTCCTCGTGGTAGAGCTCTTGGTGTAACCATGCAATTACCTGAAGAAGACAGACACGGATACTCACGCGGGTTCTTAGAAGGTAATATCGCAGTTCTTATGGCGGGTCGTGTTGCTGAAGAATTGATTATGGACGATATCACAACCGGTGCCGGTAACGATATTGAAAGAGCTTCTAAACTTGCACGTAAAATGGTTTGTGAATGGGGTATGTCTGATACCGTAGGACCACAAGCTATTGGCGAACAAAGCAGTGAACCTTTTCTTGGAAGGGAACTTACTTCAAGCCGCGGTGTAAGCGAAGAAACAGCTCGTATTGTTGATACAGAAGTAAAAAGAATTATCTCTCAAGCGCATGACTTATGCAAACAACTTCTTCTTGACAATATTGATGCTCTTCATGCAATTGCAAATGCTCTTCTAGAACGTGAAACAATTTCAGGTGAAGATATTGACAACATCATGGAGGGCAAAGAATTGCCTCCCTATGATATCGGGACTTCTCAAAACGAAGTTAGGGAAAATTCTGCCAAAGAAGTCGAAGATAGTTCTGAAGACTTTATTTTCGATGATGACAAAGAAAATAAATAGAATCAAAAAAAAGACTAAATAAATAATGATAATAAATAATCATTTTAACAATGCTCCAAAAATTTGGGGCATTGTTAATATTACCCCGGACTCATTTTCTGATGGTGGGCTCTTTCTTGAAAAAGAGAGTGCTCACTCTCAGTGTTTAAAGCTTATTCAAGACGGCGCCGATTACCTAGATTTAGGCGCGGCATCTTCTCGTCCTACCTCCGAATTTATCAGTGCAGAGGAAGAATGGACAAGACTTGAACCTGTACTTTCCTCTATCGAAAATTCTGATAAAGAACTCCTCAGCAAAATTTCAGTCGATACTTGGCGAGCTGACGTAGCAAAAAAAGTGCTAGAAAAAAATATTTTCTGCATAAACGATATTTCCGCTTTTCAATGGGAACCTGAACTGGTAGATGTACTTGCTCAATACAAGCCCTATTACGTTATGATGCACTGCCAAGGTACTCCTGATACAATGCAACAAAATATTCAATACGATGATGTTGTTGATACTGTATTTTCATTTTTTGAAGAACGTTTGAATATTTTACAAAAAGCAAATTTCCCAATCGAAAAAGTTATACTTGACCCCGGCATCGGATTTGGTAAAAATCTAGAACAGAACTTAGCTCTTATGAATGCCGGCGAAAGATTTTCAACTCTTGGTCTACCTCTTATGGCTGCTGTATCTCGTAAATCTTGGCTTAGACTTCTTCTTTCAATCGAGCCGGGTAGCACTCAAGAACTTGATAGTATGACAGCGTGTGCAAGTGTTCTGCTGCAACAAAAGAACTATATTCACCATAGAGTTCATAATGTGCAAGCAACTAAGCAGGCTCTATTGCTTGGAAGAAGGCTAGAAACTATAAATTAACATACTTTAATAGAGATCTCTTCTACTTGTAGTTTATTAAGGTAAAAATTGTTTTTTAAGGAAAAGGGGAGTTTGAGGGGAAAAAACTCGTTTTTTTCAAAAAAACGTGGTTTTTCCCCTCAAGAAATCTAACGTATTGGAGTTTATTTTGACGAATTTTACCTTCACATGGTACGATGCCATAGATATTCTTCTTGTAACTCTTCTTATATACTACGTAATTCTTTTTGTAAGAGGAACAAGGGCAGTTGCAGCTATAAACGGGCTGTTCTTTTTGCTTGTTTTATATGTGATAGCTCAGATTTTTGATTTACATGCGGTCGTATTCATCTTTGAAAATGTATTTTCGTCAATCTTCCTTGTGATTGTTATTCTTTTCCATGAAGATATAAGACAAGCTCTTTCAAACCTCAATTTTAAATCTATATTTGGTTCAAAGCAAAAATATCAAGATGATGCTATTGCTATACTTTCAAATTCCTGCTTTAATATGTCAGAAAAAAGAATAGGAGCACTTATTATTCTGGAATCTCAAATGCCACTTGGTGATGTAGCAAATCAAGGGGTTAATATTGATGCTCGACTTAGCTCTGACTTATTAGAAACAATCTTTTTCCCTAAAACGCCTCTACACGATGGTGCAGTTATCATTGATAAAAGAGCAAGAGTTAAAGCCGGCGGCTGTATCCTACCACTTGCAGGCGGTGAAAGACAACATTTCGGAACAAGGCACAGAGCCGCTCTTGGTATTACAGAAGTAAGTGATGCTATTGCAATTGTTGTTTCAGAAGAGCGTGGAGAGGTAACAATTGCTCAGAATGGTAATCTTTCTAATCCACTTACAAAGCAACGCTTTGAAAGGATGTTGAGAAATGCAAACCAAAAGTAATTTTAAACGTGCTATTTATCGTATAATCCCTAGAAAAGAGAATGTATTACATTTGATGTTTTCTTTTATCATCGCTTGCTTATTATGGTTTTCAGTGACCGAGCGTGAACAAAGTGAACTCTCTTTTGAAGTGCGCCTAGATTATGTTGGTCTTCCCGACAACCTTATCCTTCGTGACAATTTACAAAATTATGCATCAATACGACTCAAAGGCTCATCACAACTTTTATCACGCCTAGATGGTAAAACTCTTACACATGCAGTTGATTTAACAAATATAGAAAATGGTGCAAACCTTATTCAACTTGACTTTGGAACTTCACAAGAATTTGAAGATTTTGAAATAATGAGTGTGCAGCCGACTCAGCTTGTAGTTGTAAGCGAGAAAATAGCAGAAAAAGAAGTTCCTCTCGAATTACTGCTTGTAGATTCCACAGAAGTAAAAAATGGATTTATTACCAAAGATATAAAACTCCTTACTGATAAAGTAACCGCAAAAGGTGCAGAAAGTTTAATCTCTCAACTTACAAGATTGCTTGTTCCTTTTAATCCGCCAACATCAGAAACTACAGGTGTATTTACTCAATCTGTAGCTATTATTATTCCTCCATTAGTGGAAGTTAACACACCTATTGTTACGGTATCTTATGAAGTTGAAAGAGAATTTAAAGAAGTTAGCCTCAGTAAAGATATTGTTATAGTTACAGACGAAGACACTTCACTCTATACCTTCAAAAAACAAAAAGTGAAAGTGAAACTAGAAATACCTAAAGTATTAGAGAATGAAGAAGAAATTCTTGCTCAACTGCAAGTTATAGCACAGCCAAGTGGAATTTCAGAAGAAACCGTCAATCTTGAAATAAACCTACCGGAACATTTCACTATTTTAGAAATGAAACCAGAAACTGTTAAAATTCAAAAGTCAGCACAATGAAAAAAACATCTTTATTCATTTGTTTCTTTTTATTGATTTTCAGTCAAGTTTCAATAGCAACTGAACTTTCTCATAGACTATCTTTAAAAGTTCCCTCTTCACTGAGCGAGGAAGAAATTCAACTTTATACACGCGCACAACTTCAAGACTATATTTTATCAAAACTTGTCACGGAACATACCATAGAACAAACTATACGCTTTTTAAATTTAGATTCTGAAACGCTGCAAGCTCTCTTAAGCCTTAGTACACAAATAGTTTTTACAGATACCATAGATAATAGTCTTCAACGTTTTGCAGATAGTGACTTTGTTCAGTATACAGCGTATGCAAACATTTCATCTCCGACTGATACCTCCAATAACTTAAGAAAAAGCTTAGATAAAAAACTCTTACTCTTTCAAATTTCTCAACTAGAAAAAGATAAGAAAAAAATCCTTACAAAGCTTGAAAAAAGTTTTTCTCATTCCGATTCAATCAATGAAAAGCAAGTAAAAGACATTGCAAATCTTTTGATTCTTATAACTTCTCTTGAAGATGAATTTAAAAACAATAGTGGAAATTTAAATAATTATAATATCTTACTAGATAGATTTGAAAAAAATCCTACTTCTATCCCCTATCCAATCTCGCTTAATAATGCTCTTGCAGAAATATATCTTTATAACGACAGAGCACAAAAAGCTCTTGAAATATTAGATTCTATGGGTGAAAATTCTAATCTCTATTCTGAGTATTTACGTGTTATCACAGCATTAAGACGAGGCGAAATATATCTAGCTGAAAGCATAAATGAAGCGAGTCTTTCCACGATGAAAAAAACTGATAATCTTTACTCAAACTTTATGATTTTGCGTGGAACAATTGCTCAACTACAAGAAAATACTCCACTTATGTGCGATTCTTATGAGGAAGCTTGTTTATACAACAATTGTGAACCTTACTACAGAGTTTTTGAAATATGTAAACAAAAATAATAAGATTTATCTATAGTTTTTTAAATAATTTCCGATTTAAATTAATAGAATCACAATATAATTTAATCGGTAAAGATATGCGTAATATGTCAGTACAACTCCTAGATTTAGACGCCATCGAAGATTTTCCACCCGTAGCACAGGCAAAAAGTTCAGGTTTATTAGCCGTTGGAGGCGATTTAACCCCTGCTAGACTTGTAAAAGCTTATGCAAATGGAATATTCCCATGGTATAGTGAAGACTCACCAATAATGTGGTGGAGTCCTAATCCTCGTTGCGTTCTTATTCCTGACGAACTTATCATTTCAAAATCATTAGAAAAAACTATCAAGAAAAAAATTTTCACCATTACATACAATCTTGCATTCAGAGAAGTTATTCAAAATTGTGCAGATTCTTATCGACCAGGTCAGCACGGAACTTGGATTCAACCCGAAATGATTGAAGCTTATGTTCGTCTAAATGCTCTCGGGTATGCTCACTCAATAGAAGCGTGGAACGAAGATAAACTTGTAGGCGGACTCTACGGAGTTATGCTCGGAACAGCCTTCTTTGGCGAATCCATGTTTTATAAAGAAGCAAATGCTTCTAAAGTAGCCTTTGTCACAATGGTGGAGGACTTTAGAAAAGCAGGTTGCACGCTTATAGATTGTCAGCAAACTTCATCTCATATGTTAAAATTCGGAGCTAAAGAAATATCTCGTAACGATTTTATGCAAAGATTATTTTACGCTATAAATCCTAAAGAATAATTTCAATTTTTTCTTTTTTTGTCTCCGACGGCCAAAGGGAACTTTTCCCTTTGGAAGCCCCTTTTCTTTTCGATTCGTTCCTCATCGAAAAGGAAAATGAATTTTCAAATAAAACTCTTCCTTTATCATCAAAAGAATTTAGTTCTCTTAGAGTGTGTTTCTAGATTTATCGATTATAGTTTAAGAATGAAGTTTATTTTTTATTTGACGACACCATCGTGGAAGATTTCTTTATTTTGGAGCTAAAGGAAATATTCTTTTTGGGAGAACATATTCCTTTCTGACGAGGAACGAGTCGGGAAGAAATAGGGTTTCCAAAGGGGATTATTTCCGTGGGAAAAGTTCCCTTGGTCGCCGAAGGCAAAAAATAAAATTAATAAAAAATCTACATTTTTTTGATGAAAAAAAAGACTTCACTTTTGTTTGAAAAAATGCTATTTTCAACCAGTTAATAAGATTTTAATATAAGGATGTAGGAATGTCCGATCAAAATAGCCTTAAACCGGAATACCATGAAAGTTCAACAAGCACCACAAATGCTTATAATGCCTCAGCAATTACAGTATTAGAAGGTCTTGCTGCCGTTCGTAAACGCCCAGCTATGTATATTGGTTCTACTGATGTTCGAGGGCTTCACCACTTGGTATATGAAGTTGTTGACAACTCAATAGATGAAGCGATGGCGGGGTATTGTACTCGCATCGAAGTTACATTACATGTAGATAACTCCGTGACTGTTAGAGATAACGGTCGTGGTATCCCAGTTGATATTCACCCGAAAGAAGGCGTACCAGCAGTTCAAGTTGTTATGACAAAACTGCACGCCGGCGGTAAATTCGATAACGATGCTTATAAAGTTTCCGGTGGTCTCCACGGTGTTGGTGTATCATGCGTTAACGCACTTTCTGACTGGTTGATTGTTACAGTTCGTCGTGATGGTATGAGATACCGCCAACGTTACGAACGTGGTAATCCTGTAACAGGTCTTGAAGTAATTGGCGAAATAGATTCGCACGGTACAAGCGTTCACTTCCTCCCAGATGATACTATTTTTGAAACTTCTGAATTTTCCTACGATACACTCAAAAAACGCTTTGAAGAACTTGCATACCTCAACAAAGGTCTTGAAATTGAATGCTATGATGAGCGTAGTGGTGAAAAACACCTTTTCCGTGCTGATGGCGGTATAGTTCAATTCGTAAAAGATTTAAACTCTAATGCAATGGGAATTCACACTATTGTTGAGGGTGACGGAGTTGAACAAAACTGTACAGTTGAATTTGCACTCCAATACAATGCCAGCTATCAAGAAAATATGCTGACTTTTGCGAACAATATTCGTACAAAAGAAGGTGGAACTCACTTAGCAGGTTTTAAAACTGCGCTTACTCGTGCAATTAACAGCTATATTAAATCCCAACCGGATTTAACTAAGAAAATTAAAGGCGGAACTCTTTCCGGTGATGATGTTCGTGAAGGTTTAACTGCTGTTCTTTCTGTTAAATTGCCACAACCACAGTTTGAAGGTCAAACAAAAACTAAACTTGGTAACAGTGAAATGAGTGGTATTGTTTCCGGTATTGTTTATCAAGCATTAGATACATATTTCCAAGAAAATCCTAAAGAAGCTCGTATGATTATCGAAAAAGCTCTCGATGCGGCACACGCAAGAGAAGCTGCTCGTAAAGCTAAAGAGCTTGTACGTAGAAAAGGTTCGCTTACCGATAACGCACTTCCGGGTAAATTGGCTGATTGCCAATCAAAAGACCCAAGCGAATGCGAAGTTTTCATCGTTGAAGGTGACTCTGCGGGCGGTTCTGCAAAACAAGGACGTGATCCACGTATTCAAGCTATTCTACCACTTAGAGGTAAAATCTTAAATACTGAACGTACTCGTTTTGATAAAATGCTTGCGAATAAAGAAATTCGTGCAATGATTACAGCTATGGGCGCAGGTATCGGTGATGATGATACCGATTACAATAAATTGCGCTATCATAAGGTTGTTATCATGACAGATGCTGACGTTGACGGTGCACACATCAGAACACTTCTTCTTACTTTCTTCTTCCGTAACTTTAAAGAACTTATCACTCGTGGTCACTTATTTGTAGCACAACCGCCACTTTATAGAATCCACAATTCAAGAATGGAAAAATTCCTCAAAGACGATAGCGATCTTGATGAATTCCTCCTTTCACGTCTTGAAGAAAATATTAAAGTTCGCACAAATAAAGATACAGTTATCGAAGGTGACTTGTTTAAAGATTTACTTCGCCGTATCGACGAACTTAGAAAGAAAGTAAGAGATGCAGAAAACAGTGCAATCTACTCACCTTTATTCTTAAGCTTGATTTCTTATACAGGCGAACAATTTATTGAGGAAGGAAAACTTGTTTCTGAAGAACTTCCAAAAGAATTTATAGAAAAAATCAACTCAGTTGAATATACTGTGGAAGTTGAAAGAGAAGAAAGTGAAGAAAATGAACGCTTCTTCTTCCTCTTTGAAGATAGAGGCGGGCACAGAACACGTCTTCCTCTTGAATTCTTCCAATCAAGATTATTCAGAGCATCAAAAGCGGCTCTTGAAGCGATTTATGATGACTGCGACTTAACACTTGCAGATGCTTTTGAAGTTGCTCTTATCAATAAAGATAACGAAACCCCTGTGACAGATGTATTTGCACTGCGTGAACTTGCTTATACAGAAGCAAGAAAAGGCTATCAAATCCAACGCTATAAAGGTCTTGGTGAAATGAACCCTGAACAGCTTTGGGTTACTACCATGAATCCTGAAAACCGTGTTCTTCTTCGAGTAAATATCGAAGATGCAGAAGAAGCGTCAGATGCATTTGAAGAACTCATGGGTGATAAAGTTGAAGCAAGACGTGACTTTATTGTTCGTAATGCTCTCACAGTTCAAGACCTAGATATATAACATATCTTTCCTATAGTTTATGAGGTAATAGATGTCAGATAATATAGAAAATCCTATCAACGAAAGCGAACTTCTTCCTAGAGAAGATTTCCCGCTTATAAGTATAGAAAAAGAACTTCGCCAGTCTTATTTGGAATATTCGCTCTCCGTTATTGTTGGGCGTGCTATTCCGGATGCTCGTGACGGTTTAAAACCTGTTCACAGACGTATTCTTTTTGCTCAGCACCAAATGGGCAACTACGCAAACAGACCACATAAAAAGTCTGCTCGTGTAGTCGGTGACGTTATCGGTAAATACCACCCACACGGTGATTCAGCTGTTTATGATGCTTTAGTTCGTTTAGCGCAAGACTTCTCAATGAGAGATCCTCTCGAGGACGGTCAAGGTAACTTCGGCTCACTTGATGGTGACTCTGCAGCGGCAATGCGTTATACAGAAGTACGTATGTCAAAACTTGCAGGCGAGTTTCTTGACGATATCGAAAAGAAAACCGTTGATTTCCGCCCTAACTACGACGGTTCTGAATACGAACCAAGCGTTCTTCCAACAAAAGTTCCGAACTTACTCTTAAATGGTACTTCCGGTATTGCTGTTGGTATGGCGACAAATATTCCGCCTCATAACCTAGATGAACTCTGTAAAGCAGTTCTCTTGCTTATCGACGACAGAAACACAAGCATTGAAGATCTTATGGATGTTGTTCATGGCCCTGACTTCCCTACCGCTGCATTCGCTTATGTAGGACAAGGCTTATATGACGCTTATACTAAAGGTCGTGGATCAATTAAAATCCGTGGTCGTGTGGAAGTTGAAGATTATAAAAAAGGCATGCAAGCTATTGTTATTCGTGAGATTCCTTACGCTCTTAACAAAAGTTCATTAGTTGAAAAAATTGCTGCCCTTGTTAATGATAAAAAAGTTGAAGGCGTTTCAGACGTTCGTGATGAGTCAGACAGAAAAGGTATCCGTATCGTTCTTGACTTAAAACGTGGTGTACTCCCTGACCTTATCATCAACTCACTCTATAAATTTACACCGCTGGAATCTTCATTCAGCATTAACATGGTGGCTGTTGTTGAAAACAAACCGCAGACAATGAATCTAAAATCTGCGCTCCTTTGCTTTATCGACCACCGCCGTGAAGTTATTATCCGCCGTACTCGTTTCGATTTAGGAAAAGCAGAAGATAGAGCACACATTGTTCAAGGTCTTCTTATCGCTCTTGATCATATCGATGAAGTAGTGGCACTTATCAGAGCATCACAAACTCCTGAAGAAGCAAGAAACGGCTTAATCAGCAAGTTTGCACTCACAGAAGTTCAAGCAAGAGCTATTCTTGATATGCGTCTCCAACGTCTTACCGGCTTGGAACGTGAAAAGCTTGAGCAAGAATACGATGACTTGCAAAAACTTATCGCTTATCTCAAATCTATCTTAGAAGACAATGAAGTCCTCAAAGGTGTTATGAGAGAAGAAACAATTGCTATTCAACAAGAATACGCAACTCCAAGACGTACTGAAATTATTCGTGAAGCGCTTACCGATATCGAAATCGAAGATCTTCTTCCGGATGATGATGTGGTTATCACTCTTTCACGTCGTGGATATATTAAACGTACTATGCTAAACACTTACCAACAACAAAAACGTGGTGGTAAGGGTATTGCAGGATTAAATACAGGTGAAGATGATTACGTACAAGAGTTCATAACAACTACAAATCATCAATACTTACTTATGTTTACAAACACAGGACGTATGTTCCAGCTTAAGGTTCATCAAGTTCCTGAAGGTTCACGTATAGCAAAGGGCACGCATATAGCAAACCTTCTTCCAATGGAAAAAGATGAATATATTGCAACAGTTCTTACTGTTCGTGAATTTGCTGAAGATAAGTATTTCCTCTTTGCAACTAAGCAAGGTATGGTTAAGCGTTCTTCTGCGGCACTGTATGCACGTGCACGCAGAATTGGTCTTCTAGCTGTTGGACTTCGTGAAGGCGATGAACTTATCACTGTTCGTGAAATTCACGAAAATGATCACGTAGTTCTTGGCACAAGCAAGGGTATGTCTATCAGGTTCTCATGTAAAGATATCCGTAGCATGGGTAGAACTGCAGTTGGTGTTAAGGGTATGAGCTTACGTAAGAGCGATCTTGTTGTAGCTTGTCTTATCCTTAATGAAGACGATCAATCTACTGAGATTATGTCAGTTTCTGCACTTGGTTACGGTAAACGTACAAGAGTAAATCTTTATAGATTACAGTCACGTGGTGGTGTTGGTGTTATCAACTTCAAGATTTCGCCAAAAACAGGTAATGTTATCGGCTGTATGCCGGTTTCTGACCAGCACTCACTTGTTCTTCTTACTTCAACTAACAAGATTATCCGCCTAAGCGTTGAAGAAATTCGCTCTGCCGGACGTGCAACAATGGGTGTTCGACTCGTTAGACTTGACGAAACAGCTTGTGTTGCCGGTTTTGATACCGTTCTTGAAAAACCTGAAATTGAATATGAAGAAGATGGTACTGTTGTAAATGATGCACCAAATCAAGAAGCTACAGAATCAGCACAAGTTGCAGAACCGACAGAAACTAAAGAATAAATTGTATTAACATTAATAGCGATTATCAAGAGAGGCAAATATGCGTAGAGTTCTTTCTGTTTTAGTGGAAAATGAACCTGGAGTTCTTTCTCGTGTGGCTAGTCTTTTCAGTGGAAGAGGCTTCAACATTGAATCCCTTAACGTTGCTCCAACAGTTGAGGAAAATGTTTCACACATGACAATCACAACTTCAGGTGAAGATCAAATTATCGAACAAATCATCAAACAACTACGCAAGCTTATCACCGTTGTGAAAGTTATCGACTTTGACGACTTCGTAAGCGTTGAAAGAGAAATGATGCTTGTAAAAGTAAGCGCAGAAGAATCAAAACGTAGCGAAATCTTACGTATTGTTGATATCTTCCGTTGTAAAATCGTTGATGTATCTCTTAATGAGTTCACTATCGAAGCTACAGGTACTCACGATAAGTTACAAGCTATTCTAGACATGCTTACACGTTTCGGCATCAAAGAAATCGCACGTACAGGCTCTGTTGCAGTAAAAAGAGCTGTTCAAAAAGATTAATTTTAGTATCTAAATAAATTCATAATAGAGGGGAAGCTACACTTTTTTATAAAGTAGAGTTTCCCCTCTTTACTTATATTAATAAGCTATAATATTGTAGTTAAAATAAAAAAGCTTATCTTTTTATGGATAAGCTTTTATTTCATACTTTGACAAGCTATATGTAAAACCTTAATAAATTTCTTCTACACCAATAACTTGAAATTCGTTTTTAAGCGGATTTATTTTTCCAAGTCTGACGAGAATTTCTTGTCCTATTGTTGTTTTATCAGGAAAGATATTTCGTTTTGCACGTAAGAACATTTGCTCACACGGAAGAGCTACTGATACAAAGTGATCATACTCTTCTGTGATAACCCCTTTCCAAATATAGTCATTCCCATCTTCAAGAGCTTTTCTACTTCTTTGTTTGAAGTACAATAGTTTCCAGTAGCGAGGTCTCATTCTTTGAACTTGGTTTACAGACTCTAAAGAACTATTGAGTATAAGTATCATAGATGTTAAACGTTCTTTTGAGAAAAGAGCTTCGCCGTTTTCGAGATACGAAAGAACCTGCGCTTCATTTATAAGGTCAGCATATCGACGTAAAGGCGATGTTATCGGCGCATAAACACTGAGTCCCATACCTGCGTGAGGGCGAGCTTGAACTTCAAGAGTTGCAGAAGCTAAAGAGCGTGCAATTCTTGCTATATCTTCCGGGCGTGACCAAATTCCGGCATATTCTTTAGGCAGTGCAATATCTTGCGTTCTATGAAGAAGTGGAATTTCTCTTTCTTTAGCCCATTGTGCTACTTCACTGTTGGCAAGTACCATAAGTTCAGAAACCATAAGTTGAGCTTTAGGGGCTTGTTCCATCTCTTCAAGTGTTATTTCAACACCTTCATAATAGGCAGGAAGTGAATCTTTCCATTCTATCTTGATTTGCGGATCCGGTCTATCTATTATAATAGCATTATTTGCAATACGTTTTTGAAGAAGTAATTCTGTCATTTCACGTGCTTGCTTGAACATCTCAGCAAAAGGAGAATCTTCTTCACCATCGAGTACTTTTTCAACATGTGAATAAGTTAGATTATGTTTGATTGATACTTTTGCACGCATTGGTTCGCATGACAAAAGATTTCCTTCAAAATCCAGTTCAAACTTAACTACTAAAGATGGGCAGTAAGTATTCTCAATGAGCGAATACGCTTGAATCCCTAATTCTTCCGGCAACATATGATACGTTGCTTCAGGAAGATAGATTGATGTTCCCCTTTGACTTATAAGTTTATCAAAAGGAGAATCAAACTCCCAAAAAGCCGCAGGGCAAGCTAAAGCGAGATAGACTTCCCAGCAGTTTTCTTTTCTTTCAAGATAGAAAGCATCGTCAATATCTTTTGTGGTTGCACCGTCGATACTAACAAAAGGAAGGTCGATTATAGGTGAAGTATCATTTTGAGCTTTTTCTTTAAGCTTTGCTACATCATCGGCAAAGTTCTTGTGCCAATCTTCTGATACATCATAACCGGCTCTATCAAGCCAATAATTGTAATGTTCAGGAACAATTTTCCAAGTCATTGCAAGCAGAAGAGGAGCAAAGGCATCATCGGGGACAGCTTTTATACAGTCACGCCAAAGGATTTCGTCATCTTTATTTTCAAAAATATTATCGGCAATACGGATACGAAGAATCTTTTTTAGTCGCTCTTGCACTTCTTCATCAAGAGTACAGTCAGGGAGAGCCTTATTATTTTGTCTGCAATCCCAAAGAGTTTTAAACCAAGACATACCGCCCTCAACAAAACGTTCACGTTGTTTTTGTTGAATTTCAGCCTCTTTTTTGGCTTCAACTAAAGCGGAAGGATAAATTTCAAACTGCGGAGGACTAAAGCGAAAATGCACTTTATCTTGAATGAGCGCACGCGCTACACCGGCAAGAAGATCAGCACTTGGGCTTGAATAAATTAGCTCAGTAAGCCAAGTTATATCAGCTTTATCAACTTCACCTTGTGTCATTTCCCAAATATCAAGGGTTTCAACTTCTTCCGAAAGTTGTTTCCTTTTTTCTAGGTGTGAGTTAAGAACCTTTACGATTTCATCTTTTGAATCAAGCGTAGGGATAGTTGGTCCAACCCAAGGAAGAATTCTATTTTCTTGCAGACTAAGTTCGCGTCTATTCGGTAAAAGAGCACGAACTTTTCCATTTTGAGATTCTAAAACACATGCAATTTGAATACTATTATCTTGTAAAAACTCTATAAGGTGCATCTATTCGTATCCTTTGAGCTCTACAGAGTGGAATGATGATACATTCTGTTGAGCTTTCGGACAATTTTCTTGTAGATAGCAAATTTCGCAAGCCCCACGGAATGGATAATGTGTAAGGGTTGCAAATCTATGGCTAAGTGCTGTTACATCATCATTATAAGGCACGTTCATATCTTCTAGAGCTTCGATGAGGTTATCCGTCGGTTTTGGTGCAGGCGCACAACCGGCTTCTAAAACTTCTGGAAGAACTTCTTGCACCGCTGACATAATAAGATGTTGAGCTAGGCAGTTAAAGCGGAATGAATCAGATGGACTGTCAGACCATTTTGTATCAATCTCATCTTCTACGCTTTTATCAAGAGCAACAAGTAAGTAGCCTATTTTCCCTACTTTTAATGTATGAATCTGAAGCTTATCGAGCCAATTATCCCAAGTTTCGCCAAGTTCATCCATGATTTCGCCGCCAAGTCTTTTCTCTTCGAGCAAAGTAAGGAGACCAAAAATATCAAATGATGGTTGCACATCAAGCTTTTCTTTTGTGTATTCTACAGACATTCTAATTCCTTTTTATCTTGAGAATTGAAGATTTCGAGAGGGGGAAACCACATTTTTGAGTCAAAAATGAGTTTTCCCCCTCTCGAGCTCTCCCCTTTCCTTAAAAACCAAATGTTTAAAACTCTAAGTTTTTACGGAATAAAATATTTCTTTATCTTCTTTCCATCAGCACTATAATCATTATTTATAATTTCGGCAAGTTCTTTTATGAACTTTAAATGAAAAAAGGAAAGCTCACTTCATAAATGAACTTTCCTCTATAAATTTTACTCTAAATTCTAAAATATAAATTAGAATTTATAGCTAATTGACATCATAAGTGAATGTGCGTAAACATTATCAGATTTTCCTGGTAAAATACCTGGAGTATTGTGAGCAGCACTTTCATCAAAGTTTGCATCATTCAAGTGATGGAAGATATAAGCAAAGTCAAATGCCCAAGCATCAACTTCTTGAATACCAACACCAACGGAATATTTAAAGCGACCGTTTGATGGTGCCATATATTCTATATGAGATTCTGGAATAGGTGATGTTTCATAAGCAATACCTGCACGAAGAGCTAACCAGTCATACAATTGATATTCAGCACTAAAGCCAAACATCCAAGTATCTCTCCACTCTTTTGGATTTGCTATATATGAGTTGAAAAATGGTGGAAGTGGATTATCTATGGTCAAGTCTAAATCTTTATAAGAGGACCAACCGTAGTAACCTACGCCAGCTTCAAAGCTTAACTTATCAGTTGGAGCATATGCAACAGCAAGTTTAATTTCTTGTGGCAAACTAAGAGTTGTTGCGCCGTCTGAGATGTAGTTAGTAGAAGAATGACCAAGCATAGGGAAAAAAGGTGAAGTTGCTGATAGTTCGCCATCAAAACTATAATCAACCCCGGAACGATAAGTCAAGCCGGCTGACCATTGCTCATTAAATCGAACATGTGCAGCTAGATTGAAACCAAAACCATATTCAATACCTTTGTTTTTAAGTCTTGAACTTAAAGCAAACTCTTGGTTATTTTGCTTCAGGTCAACCATAGCACCACTAATTTCAACACCCGCTGCAAGTGAAAGCATATCATTCACACGGTATGCAATTACAGGGTTTACAGTTGAAGTAAGTAAGTTTACATAGGTAACATTAGCTGAACCAGCCCAATCACTTGGGTATTTATTGCCTAGTCCAAAGCGTGAAAACATACCTAAACCAAGAGAAAAGTTATCATTCAATTTATGTGTAACATATCCATGAGGAATGAAGAAAGCTTGATTACTTGCATTTTGTCTGTGATAGGTTGAACCACCATCAATACTATACTCAATAGTGTTATAAGGAACAACAACTTCAATTCCTACCATTATTTGAGTGCCTTCAAGTTCGGTAATAGCCGCAGGGTTGAATGCAACAGCAGAAGCATCTCCGCCACGTGCAACTAAACCACCTGCAAGTGCCGCACCACGTGCTGACCAATCTTGTAATGCAAAGCCTTCCGCATTTGCCATGCTTGGGAGCATTAATACGCCTAATAACGCCGCAATACCACTAAATTTAGAAAAAACGTTCATGACGCCTCCATTGGTTATTAATCAAAATATTTGTACAGCATAAATAAGTTATTCAAATTAGTCAAGAGGAAGATTTATTCAACAATATCAAATAAATAAAAAACGTATATTTTATAACTAAAGAAAATCATATACAATTTTTTTTACTTTAGTAAGCGTTAAAAATTAAAAACAATTTTAAATTAATTATTTAGCATTTTTCAATTGTTAACTAGTAAATTTAAAAAAAGAGCTCGCATATTAAAACGAGCTCTCTTTTCTAGAAAATAATTATGTTCTAAATTGTATTATTCTGCTGTTAAAATTCTTGTTACAGAATCAACATCTTCTGCTGAACCAATAACTAATGGTGTGCGTTGATGAACGTGTTGCGGTTTTATATCCATAATACGCTCAGTTCCATTTGTAGCTTTACCACCGGCTTGCTCAGCGATAAAGGCAAGAGGTGCAGCCTCGTACACGAGTCTTAATTTTCCTTCCGGTTTTCTTGTATCTTTTGGATAAAGATATACGCCACCTTTAAGAAGAGTTCTATGGAAATCGGCAACAAGTGAACCTACATATCTTGCAGAGCGTGGCTTGTCGTCTTCTGATTTTGAGAAGTATTCCACTGCTTTTTTAGTTGGTTCGTCCCAGTAGCTTTCGTATACGGAGTTCACTGAATAGTATGGGCCGGATTTTGGAATTTGAATATCCGGGTGTGAAAGCAAAAATTCACCGATACTAGGATCAAGTGTAAAACCATGAACGCCGTGCCCTGTTGTATAAACTAATATAGCAGAAGGTCCGTATAGGAAATAACCGGCACAAACTTGTTCTAGTCCTGCACGGAGAAGTCTATTCTTTGGCATGTCACCTGTTGCGCTTTCTCTTCTTTTATAAATAGAGAAAATTGTACCGATTGAAACGTTTACGTCGATATTTGAAGAACCGTCAAGTGGGTCAAAATAAAGAAGATATGAACCTCTATGTTCACGCGGGCATTCAATAATTTCCTCTTCTTCTTCTGAGCCAATAGCATAAAGTGTGCCTGAACGTTGCATACGATATTTAAGTACATTGTTTGCAAACTCATCTAACTTTTGAACATGTTCGCCTTGAACGTTAACTTCGCCTGTTCCACCTAAAACGTCAACAAGTCCGGCTTGATTAACTTGTCTGTTAATAATTTTTGCTGAAACGATTAAGTCATGTATCAGAGAGGTAAATTGCCCTGTCGCCTGAGGTGACCATAGAAGTTGACTTTGAAGTAAGTGTTCGGTAACTGTAATTTCAAGCATATAAACCTCTCAATATCATATTAATTTTAGTATCTTTTATCATTTTTCTAATAATTTGTCTATGTTTAAATTGCAAGTAAGTATATAATAATATGTATCTATTTATAACTTAGTTATTAATCATCTAAATTTTTTACGGTATTCAAGCAGATTAAAGCCAAATAATACCGGATAGCTGAAAATTTTTAATCTTTTTTTCAAGTTCTTTATAGTTTGGTAGTTTTTCGACTAAAAGCTTATAGAATTCCTTACTGTGATTATGTTGGAATCTATGGCAAAGTTCATGAACAATGACATAATCAACCAGTTCAAGAGGAAAAAAGAGGAGTCTAGCGTTTAAAGTAAGTACATTATTAGTGGAATAACTCCCCCAACGTGACTTTAATAATGCAATCTTTATTTTTTCGCCATCATCAGAAAAACCATATTTCTCATAACAGAATTTAACTCGTTCAGGTAAAAAAACTTTTGCTTTTTTCAAGCTAAAGTTTTGCAGAAGCTTTGCAACTTCTTCAAGACTGCTCGCCCCTTCAATCGTAACTTGAAAGTTATCATTTGTTCTTAAGCGAGCTTTTTCAGCACCTGTCGTTAAATATTTTATAGTCCATTCCTCTGAAAGAGATGGAAAGGCTATACTTGTCGGGATATCAAGCGATGGTTTTTCTGTGGATAAAATCCAGTTTTCTTGTGTCAAAAGTAGAGATTTCAACTCTTTTTGAGATATTCTTGCACTGTTAGGAACAACAAGAACAAGCTCGCCAACTCTCGACCTCTTTAATAATACTCGTTTTGCTTGTGAACTTTTCTTTATTGTACAATAATATTCTTTATCGTTTGAAAGTATAAAAGAAATCATAAACTACATTGACGAAAATAGTACAAGTGTAAGAAGTACTAAGAAAACTACGTAAGCAAACATCGTCAATATAACTTTTGGTACACTCATATTAAGCGTAAATCTACAAGCTATAAGCACGTTGAAGATTACCCACGGAATAGCAACAAAATCACCAAGAATAGGGATAACCGTTAAAATTCCGGGTGCAGATGCATAGGCATACATACGGGTGATGAGTGAAAAATC
Source organism: uncultured Desulfovibrionaceae bacterium (assembly GCA_964369185.1). Lineage (GTDB taxonomy): Bacteria > Desulfobacterota > Desulfovibrionia > Desulfovibrionales > Desulfovibrionaceae > CAYJAZ01. The sequence goes on along the minus strand of CAYJEN010000003.1, from coordinate 70,391 downwards.
CGCACTTTTTGGTTCAACCAACTTAACTACAGCATGCAAAACGCCACTAAGTATAAGTAATTGAAGTATCAAAACAAATGGAGCAATAAATAAACCAAGAGCAAAAGTACTTGGTTCTAACATAAAAGTAACTAGCTCTTGAATAACAGGGTCAGCTACATCAATATTTGCATTCGTATATCTAAAACTAAGCATACGTGCTACATACTGAATTAATCCCAGAATTATGTAGAACAATACAGCTTTTGATATTGTAAGCGGTCTAAACATTGTTGCAAAAAATGCAGGTGAAGAAAAAAGAACTCTGATGATTGTTTGAATAAATTTAGTGAAGATATTCTTATCTTTATCAGGCTCTTCCCAAGGAACCATTGTCATTACTTGAATAGTATAGCCTTGCTCTTCTAATTCCTTGATTTTTTTCATTTGTTCACGGTAAACAGCATGAGCTTGTTTAATTTTTTCTTCTTCTAACTCTTCTTCTGTTTTTTCTTTTTCACTTTGACTTTCTGAAGAATTTTGTCCAGTTGATGAAGTTATAGACTCATCCACTTCTTCAGCTTTCTTAATGTTTTCTTCATTTGAATTTTCTGTAGATTTTTCAACACCTGACTTTTGTTCTGCTGAAATTGATTCATCTTTTACTGATAAATTACTTCCAATCGAACTTTCTTTTATATCATCATCAGCTTTTATTTCTGATACAATAGCATCACGAAAGTTGAATTTTGTCTGACACTTAGGGCATGTTGCAAGTGTAGCAGTAGATGGGATTTTATCAACATTTATTTCTCGTTCAAAGGAACAACTTGGGCAAATTATTTTCATACTATATCCTTATAATCATTGATATGCATGCTTTTTGTAGCACTAAACCTTTCACAAGGCAAGATTATAAAGTAAGCTCTAAAATTTCATCTTGCAAGAGATATAAAAATATGCTCTTTTTCTATCGGGAGTACAAATAGTTATGAAGAATCAAAATTTAATTCAACATGAAAATTCACATAAGTTTTCAACAGATGCTCTTCTGTTAGCTCAGTTTCCATCACTTGAAAAAGTTAATACATTTGCAGAGCTTGGAACAGGTTGCGGAATAATTTCCCTTGAAATGCTCAAAAGAAAAGCTCAAATGAAAGCAATTGCTATAGATTTTAATGATGAATTACTCCAAACTGCAAAAGAAAATGCAAAAATATATACTCTTGAAAGTCAAATTGATTTCGTAAATGAAGATTTAAATAATTTTCCCAATGTGTCGCACTCCATCACAAAAGAATATAAAAATTCATGCGAGCTTATTGTCTGCAATCCCCCTTGGTTATTGAAAAATCAAGGAAAACTTCCAAAAGACAGCATGAAGCTAAATGCTCTTTTTGGAGATGAAAAAACCTATAAACTTTTTTTTGACGGCGCAAGATACTTCATTAAAGAACGTGGATTTCTTTCTCTTGTTACAATACCACAAAGATTAGAGGAAGTTTTTTCAGAGCTGAAGTCTAGTCAATTTGTAATCAGAAAAATACAGCACGTTCATAAAGACTCGAACTCTCCTGCTATTTTTACTCTTATAAGTGCGCAATTCTTAGGAAAGTCTTTAAAGTCGACTATTTCAAACCTTGAAGTTTCTGCTCCATTATTTTTATAAGAACTACTCTAAGTTAGTAAAAACTTTTATATATAAATATCAGTATCTTACTTCATTGGAATATAGATTTTCACTTCTGTTCCATTTTCTGATGAAGATATTTTAAGCTTTCCATTATGAGCATCAATAATATTTTTGGCCATTACAAGACCTAAGCCCGTACCTTTTGATTTTGTTGTAAAGTATGGGTCAAATACACGGTTAAGAATCTCTTGCGGAATACCTGAACCATTATCTTGAATAATTATTACTATAGAAGATTTTTCTTTTACGAGATCGAGTATAACTTTCTTTTCTTGAGTTTTGCCTTCATTGAATGATTCCATAGCATTAAGCGCAATATTAAGAATAGCTTGGCGAAGCCTATCAGGGTCAGCTTGCGTGATAATAGAATTTTGTTCGCTACATTTACAAACAATTTCAAGTCCTTTTTGTCTTGCTTCCGGCTCTAAAAGGAAGCATATCTTACTACAGATATCAGAAATATCCGCATCTGTAAGTTTTACATCTGTTGAGCGAGTTACACCTATAAGATCTTCAATAGCACGATTAAGTCTATCGACTTCTTCAATCATTATTTTAGCAGCTTTTTCTTCTGAACTATCTTGAGGGAAAATCTGTTTAAAGTATGTTGCATAACCTTTGATTGAGCTTAAAGGATTACGAATTTCATGCGCTACACCGGCAGTTAAATCACCTATAGCCGCAAGTTTTTCTTTTTGACGCAAATCATCTTCAAGTTCATGAACTTTTTCAAGCATTTCTTCCGCAAGTTTTTCTGCCTCTTCGTGTCTTTTAAGAAGTTCTTTATTCCTTTGGGAGAATTGCAGAATTATTGAAAGAACCATAGCAACAAAGAAAATTCCTGATGATGCCAATAATAACATTGTTCGAGTGCGTAACATTGTTTGATCATAAAGATCAATATCTTGCCCTACAAAACCATAAAGAGTTATAGGTTCGCCATTAGGGCGCACAAACATTGGCTTTGAATGCATATAATGATTTCTTCCACCTGCAGGAAGTAATTCTTTATATGCAACAAAAGAAATTTTACCATCAATTTTTAATATAGAATATTCTGCTTTTTTATTTACGTCTAAAGCATCAAAGGAATTGATTTCATTACTTTTACTTCTATCAATTTTAATTTTTTTTCCGACTCTTGAGGGGTCACTATGCGCAATAATATTTCCATCACCGTCAGTTATTATCAAAAAGCGAAAACCTTCTGTGTTCGTAACTTCTTCTGCTATATGCTGGATTTGCAAAAGATTATTATTTTTTCCTGTAAGAAGAACTCTCTCTGTTAAGTTTAATAGAGTTTTAGCTCTCTCTGTAAGCAAAAATGTAAGCGACGATTCATTTCTATCAAGGCTAGTCCATGTAAAAATAGTTATTACACCTAAAAGAATACTTATAAAACCAAGTCCAAACCATGAGAACTTAAATAGATTGCTTTTTTTCATATATAACTCTTATGTAAAATGGTCGTAACCACTTAATTTTAATAATGTTCCATTTAGAAACAAAGCCCTATCTTCAACAACAAGACCAATTTTTTTCGCTTTAGGGCATACTTTAATAAATTCATTCCAAATATGCGGAGGGCAAGTTCCTAAAAGAGCGTAATCTTCACCGCCACAAATTGCAAATTCAAGAGGATTTGTTCCTTTTTTAAAGCAGTAAGATTTTACTTCATGATGAATAAACTCTACATTAATAGATAAATCTACTCCGCATTTCGTCAAGCGTGGTAAATCTTGCGCAAGTCCATCTGAAACATCCATAAGGGAAAAGTTTTCATTAGGATATTGCTTTACAAATTCAACAAGTTGAAGTGTACTTTCTCTGTATAACTGCGGAAAAAAATGTGCTTGGAGAGCATAAGGATAGTTTTCTTTTTCCTCACTCTCCTCTTCCAAAACTTTTAGAGCGAGACGAGATAAACCTACATCTCCAATAATATATACGATATCATCTACTTTTGCTTGATTTCTATAGAGATTAATTGACTTTTCTTTTGTTCCTATGAGAGTAACAGTAAGATTGAGTTTATCTCCTTTCGATAAATCTCCACCTGAAAGAGTAAAATTATGCTCTTTTGCGATATCAGCCATAGACGAAAGAATTTTCTCTAAATATTTTGAATCAATCCCTTTAGGAAAAGAAAGGGCGAGTTGAGCTGTGAGTGACATTGCTCCCATAGCGTAGATATCTGAAATATTAACAGCAAGCGCTTTATATCCAATAGATTCAGGAGAAAAATAGGAAGTTCTAAAGTGAGAATCTTCAAGAAAAATATCTGTAGTCACAACAAGATGAGAACTTGATGTATCAACATCAAGCACCGCACAATCGTCGCCTCTACCAAGGAGAAGAGAAGTATCTTTATTTGGGAAATACCTATGAATAATATCTAGAATAGAATCTTCACTTAGCATACTCTTCTCCGTACTTAGTTCATTTTTTCTTGTGGGAAAGACTACTTATTTCTTTTTGCTCTAATTTTATCAACAGTATAGCCCGCAATTGCGCCTGCAATGCTACCTGTGAAGGCTGTGCGTACCATCGTATCAGAAAAGCCAAAAAGAGCCGCAAATATTCCGATTGACCCGCCAAGCACCATTCCACGTAAAATTGACATTTTCATATATAAATCCTTATTTCTATACCAAACAATGTAAGATATTTTATTTAATTATATTTTTTGCTCAAATTGAGAAAAGCACGGAATACATAAAATTTTACCGCCATAATGACGGGCGCGTGATTCCATCATTTTTTCATTGCAATTATCGCATCTAAAACTTTGAAGCACTTCTGCCTTTCTTGGTGGAGAATATTCAATCTCTTTATAATCGAAGAGCTCATCATCTTCGACTAAAAAGATAGGATTTTTTTTATCTTCATCGAGGAGGTTGATTAAATCAGATATAGTTGCACTTTCTTTAACTTTTTCGATAACTTCATTAATTTCAGCTTTCATTATTATGCGAACAGCTTTCTTTTGTGCATGATCGTAAAAAGTAAAAGCATTCTTTCCAAAGTCTTTATGGATAAGATTTCCTTTACCGTATGTACAGGAGCATAGATATTGAATAGCGTCCACTCCGCACATATCTGTTTCTGTAATGACAGTTAAATCTTTTTTATCTTGATACTTTAGTAAATCTTGTGCAAGAGCAACTACTCGCATACCTATAGCAAGACCGCCACAAAAATGACCATGAAAAGAAGATAAGCCATCTCTTTCATTTTCAAAAATATTAAATCTTTTAGTCGATAGCATTTTCTGCTCCTTATTTATAGGGAAGACCGCATCCGCAGTATTTTTGTCTATAAAACTGTTTTTCTTTAGAGAGGGCTATACCTTCGTTCCAGTAGGGGCGAAAATCTCTGTCAATAAATTCAAGCCCGTATATTTCAGCTATTTTATGCCCTGCTTCAATAATAATCTCTTGCTGTTGATAGCGAGAATAAAGAAGAGTTGTACTAAAGCAATCATAACCAAGTTCTTTTGCTTTTCTTGCAGTTTCTTCAAATCTTGGAGTATAGCAAGAAACGCATCTTGTAGGATAAGAAAATGTCGGCAATGACTTTTCCCATACTTCAAAACCTTTATATTCATTATCACTTATATAATCAATACTATCAGTTATTACGTAGCTTAGAAAGGTATCACGTCTTTTTTCAAATTCTTCTTGAGGATGAATATTCGGATTATAAAAGAAGAGTGTGGTATTATATTCTTTACTCAAGTGAGTGTAAGGCATGAGCGAGCAAGGAGCACAACATGTTTGTAACAATAATTTTTTCATATCTTTCCTTGATGATTCTTCTTTATAAGTAGTGTTAAATCAAGCAATAACCTTTCCGTTTTCTAAAGTTATGGTATTTTGTGCAAGAAGTTCATTTTGTTCTTCACTATGAGTTGTCATAATTATTGAGATTTTAGGAGGAAGCGTTTGCAACACACCTTCAATCAATTCTCTACTTGCTCTATCTACACTTGCGGTTGGTTCATCAAGAATAAGGCATTTAGGTTCGAGGACTAGAGCCCTTGCAAGAGCCACTCTTTGATTTTCTCCACCTGACAAAGTATTTGCTTGAAACTTCTTTAGTCTTGTAATTTCCAAACGTTCTAAAACTTCATCAAGTTTTTTTTGCTGAAGTTTTTTATCTATCCTTCTTACGTTCATTCCAAAGCAGATATTAAACTCAACAGAACCTGTAAACATTATAGGAGATTGCTCCATCAATACAATTTGTTGACGCAATTTGTGAAGTTGCTTAGTCGAGCTATAGTCAATTTCTTCATTAAAAAACTTCACGCTTCCGCTTGTCGGTGCACTTACCAGAGCAAGAATATGTAGAAGAGTTGTTTTACCCGCACCGTTTTGACCACGAAGAGTATGAAGCTTTCCTTCTTCAAAAGAAATATTATCGATATCAAGAAGAGTTTTATTCTGAAACTGCACAACTTTTTTGAGATTTTTTATATCAAACAATGTCAACCTCTCTTGATCTACCCTGTAGAAACTTCAAAGCTATATTAATGATAAGGCTTATAAAAAGCAATATTACACCAAGAATTACAGCTAAATCAAATGCTCCTTTATCGTATTCAAGAGCCATAGTAGTTGTCATTGTTCTTGTATAGTTTGAAATATTACCGCCAAGCATCATACTGATTCCAACTTCAGCAATTACACGTCCAAAAGCAGTAACAAGCACAGCAACAAGGGCAAACCTTGCTTCAATAAAGAGCATTTTATAAACTTCAAAATTACTTGCACCAAGAGTAAGTGCAGTTCTTTTATATCTTTTATCAAGTCTTTCGAGCGCAACATGCGTTAAAATAGCCACAAGTGGGATAATTAATATACACTGCCCTATAATAATTGCCTTTGTGCTATACATCAGGCCAAGAGAACCAAATATGCCTTTTCTTGAAATAAAAGCATACACTGTAAGTCCAACTAAAACCGTTGGTAAAGCTTGTAAAGCATTACAGAAAGTTCCCACAATAAGTCTTTTTCTTCCTCCACCACAGAGCCATAAACCAAGTGGCATTCCTAGCATTGCAGAAAAAAGTACAGAATAAAAACTAATCTCAAGCGAAGTGTATGTTATCAGCCATACATCATGTGTCATAATAATTTCAATCCATAATATTATTTTTTATCACTCTAACCAAGAGTATAAAAAAAAGCAAAGACTTTTCTACAGCGTATTTCACAGCTTTATTTGCTTTGAAAAAGTTCTAAATATAAAAAAAGAAATCAAACTTCTTTATAAAGTAAGATTTCCCCGTAAAGTAGAAAACATCAAATTTAAAATAAAAAGGAGAGATATAACTCTCTCCTCTTTATCTTCTTTTGTTAGAAAAAGATTATTCGCCCTTTTTACGTGCAACAGGCTTTACTACTGCACCGGAACGAATGCAACGAGTGCAAACATTGATAGTTTTCACTTGACCGTCAGCGAACTGATGACGGACAGATTGAAGATTAGGCAAAAAACGTCTTTTTGTTTTGATGTTTGAGTGACTCACCCAGTTGCCTACTTGTGGTAATTTTCCACAAACTTCGCATTGTTTAGCCATAATAAGCCTCCTATTGTAAACACCCATTGGGGCGTAAATCACAGATATGTTCCCTTAGAAATTTTCTTCGGAAGAGAATGAATACACCTTTTTTTAAAAAAGTGCAAGTTAAAATACACTGATTTTAAGTTTTTATCCTTTAATAATGCAATATTTCTTCTATTAACTTTCTTTAATTGATTTAAATAAAATGAACTAAACATTATTTTTGATAAAATATAAAGCTTTTTTGAAAATACTCTTCTTCAAAGCGTAAAAAACTCTCTTTAAATCTGCATATGCTAATTTAAAGAGAGTTTAATTTACTTAGTATTACCTAAATTCTCACTAATTGTGAGTAGTTTTTCTTTATTTTTTTAGCTAAAGAAGAACTATTTGTTTAAGTAGCTACCGAAAGAAGCGTAACGAGCGTCAACAACTTTTTGAGCTTCAGCAAGGTTTTCGTCTACCATAGTCATGAAAGCTTTACCTTTGTCGCCGAAAGTTTCGAGGTACCAGTTACGAAGTGGAAGAACTGCGTCTACGAATGATTTCTTTTCAGCTGGAGTAGGCATGTAGATTTTACCGCCTTCACCTGTGAATGCTGCGAATGCAGGAAGTTCTTTTTCCATTTGTACGCCGTTTTCTACGTTACCAGCAAGTTTGAAACCGTCGATAAGTGCAAGTTGATGATCGCGTGATAAGTTTTTGAAGAAGTTTCCGCTCATGAACCAGCCGCTGAACATGAAGTTATGGCCGTCAAGAGTTAAGAATTTAGCTTTTTCGTGAAGTTTTACAGCAACGATATCGGTGATTGAGTTTAAAGAACCGTCAACAACACCTTTTGAAAGTGAATCATAAACTTCCATGAATGGGATTGGGGTAGGTGATGCACCGTGTAGTTTTACTTGTTCCATTTGAACTTGATCTTCAACTGTACGTAATTTCATACCTGAAAGATCAGCAGGAGTTTTTACTTCTTTTTTGGTGTTAGCGTATGCTCTCCAACCAGCTGATTGAGTTAAGCTAAGAAGAAGGAATTGGTTGTTGGTGTTTTCAAGAATAGCGTTACGGAGGTCATTTTCAAAAGGACCAGCAAGTAATTCTTGAGCCATAACTTCACTAGGAACCATGTAAGGAAGGTTTAAAGCTGCGATTTCAGGGTAAACAACTGAAATACCACCAGCTGTTGCAGGATAGATATGAACTACTTCTGCTGATAAAGCTTGGAAACATTCAGGAGCGTTACCACAAAGTTGTGCACCTGGGAAAACTTCGATTGTTAAGTCGCCGTTTGTACGAGCTTCAACATAGTGTTTTAAGTATTTAACAGCTTCGTGTTCTGCTGTACCTTCTTGTGAAAGGAACACAAGGTTTAGTGCTGTAGCTGCTTGTGCAGATGAAGCCATAAGGCATACGCCTAATGCTGAAAGTAAAAAACGTTTAAACATAAAAATCTCCTAATTTTTTTTATAACCTACTCAATAAGATTGAGTTTGTCAACTACATAAGTCCCCACATTTTAGGGAGTGTTAGAACAAGTTGTGGGAAGAAAGTGATTAAGAACAATACTGTAAGAACACCGGCAAAGAACGGCATAATTTCTTTAACAAGTTCGTTCATCTTCAGCCCACTTATACCCTGTGTAACAAAGAGCACCAGCCCCATCGGCGGAGTCATAAGACCGATTGTAAGGTTTGTTACCATTACAACACCGAAGTGTACAGGGTCGATTCCAAGTTTTTGCATTGTTGGCGCAAGGATTGGTCCAAGAATAAGAATAGTTGGGCCGGCATCCATAATACAACCAACAAGCAATAATGTACAGTTGATAAGGAAGAATAAAAGGAGTGGATCAGAAGTGATTCCAGTAAGCCAGTTACCAAGAACAACAGGTGTTTGGCGTAAACTTACTACAGAAGCAAATGCAACCGCCGCACCAACAAGAATAAGAATTGATGCTGAAGATGCTGCCGATCTTCTGAAAATTGGAAGTAAATCTTTTCCTTTGATTTCTTTTGTATAGAATACACCAAGAATAAGCGCATATGCTGCTGCAATAGCTGCTGCTTCGGTTGGTGTCATAATACCCATCAAGATACCACCCATTAAGATAACAGGTGTTCCAAGTGGAAGAATTGCTTCTTTAGCTGATTTGATTTTTTCTTCACCGGTTGAGCGTGGTTTAGGTGTTGGGAACATGCCTTTACGAGCTTTTAACCAGATAATAAACATCATACTACCAGCCATCATAAAGCCAGGAACAATACCACCGGCAAACATCGCCGCAATTGAAGTATTTTGTACGAATGCATACATAATCATTAAGCCAGATGGCGGAATGATTGGAGCTAAGATACCTGCAGATGCAATAACAGCAGCAGAAATACCTCTAGGGTAGTTCAACTTGTTCATAGCAGGAATAAGCATTGAACCAAGCGCAGAAGCATCAGCAACCGCTGAGCCTGAACCACCTGAAAGCATTACAGATGCAAGAACGCAAACGTGAGCCAAACCACCACGTAAGTGACCGATTAAGCTTTCAGCAAAGCGAACCATTCTAACAGTAACACCACCGGCTGACATAAGTTCACCGGCTAAAACGAAGAATGGAAGAGCTGCTAGTGCAAAGCTATCAACACCGTTCCATAAACGTTGAGTAAGTAATGGGAAGAAGTTAAACTGTCCTACGATAGCAAGGTCTATACCCGGTGCAAGTAAAAGCACGTAAACAATTGGCAAGCCCATAGCAATGGTAAGAAAGAAGAAGAGTAAGTATACTACTTTCGCAGCAATAAGTGGGGCAAATAAAGTTTTTAACATATTTTCTCCTAGTGGCCTTGTTCATAATCAGCTTTACGCAGTTCATCTTCTTGCTCCAATTTTTTAGGATCAAGAACACATGGAAGTAACTTACAAAGCCATAAGAAGGAGGCTACTACAGTAAGAGCAAAGCTATAAGGCATTATCATTGTAACATATTGCATTGGTATACGTAGAGCAAGAGTTTCTGTAACACCTGCACGCACCATAAAGAAGTATGCTTGGTAACATGCACATATTAGAACTATTAGACTGAGTAATTCCAAGAAAACAGCATGTATAACACCGATACGAGTGTATCTAAATCTTGCAACTAAGAAGTCCACAGCAACTAAAGTACCTTTTTCATGAGCGTATGGAAGTAGTAAGAAAGTAATCCATACCATCAAGTAACGTGATGCTTCTTCTGACCATACAATACTGTAGTCAAAAAAGTATCGAAGTACAACGTTTAGAGTAACAATAGACAGCATAGCAATAAGCATCAAGGTAGCCACATTAAGAGCAATCTTATTTAAAAATGAAATAAGCTTTTGCAGTGGAGTAAGAAGTATTTTCATCGTCCCCTCTTAAATGTTAAAAATCCTTGCTTATTCTGTAAGTTTCAACCTTTTTAAAATCACAGAACAAACTAAAATAAGCCTTCTAGAGTATGCACCTAAATGAGTAGGTTTTACCCTTTTAACTCGAATCAAAAAGGATTTTGACGCTGTCAAAGGATAAAGGAATTACTCAAAAGGTAAATGAGTAGATTTTGTTTTTTGGCAAGGAAAAGTGGTTTTTCATGAGAGAAGTGTATCAAAACATACATGACTCGAATAAAAAAACACTTTGACAAAGCCAAAAAACAAAAGAACTCATTTACTCTCTAGCCAAATATAACCTTAGACACATCCTCTGGAAGAATGCGTTTTACTGAGTCAGCCAAGCAAACCCAGTTGTTTTTATATTGTACGAATTCATCCCACTGAGCTGATGCGCAATGTGGATCTCCGTAGATTACAGCTTCTGTAACTTTTTGCTTGATTTCGCCTGTATGTTGTACAACAGGACCAAGTTTTAATACTGTTCCTGCTTTTACATAAACAGGGATATAGTCAAGAGCAACGTTTTCATTAATTGTTACGCCACCTTCAATTGCTTTACCTGTCCAGAAGTCATACCAAAGACCTTGTGGAAGTCTGTAAGATACACGTCCTTCTTTTGCAAGAACAGGTGCTACAAATAATGATGGACCAAACATATATTGTTGATCGAAAGCATGTAATGTTTTATCTTCTGGGAATTCAAGAATCATTGAACGTTGAACAGGCATACCGGTTTCAGCCGCTTGTTTAACAGCATCTTGAATGTAAGGAAGTAAACGATAACGCATTTTTACAAAGTTTGTACAGATTGTTTCTGCTTCTTCACCAAATGCCCAAGGTTCACGAGGTCCAATACCGTGGAAACGCATGTGTGAGAATAATGCACCTGCTTGAGTCCAACGAACGAAGAGTTCTGCATCCGGTTGTTCACCATAGAATCCACCGATATCGTGTGAATAGTATGGGTTACCTGACATACCGTATGAAAGACCACCAAGGATAGATGCAGCTAAACCGCCCCATGTTGAACCTGTATCACCAGCCCAGTGCATTGCAGCTCTTTGTGAGCCTGTCCATGCAGCACGAGTCCAGTTACAAGCTTGATCGCCGTGGAAATCTCTTGCAGCTTCATAACAGCAAAGGTTGTATAAGAAAGCGTTTACGTTGTGTACACGAGTTCCTGTATCACCTTGATATGTAAACATATCAGGAAGAACTTGTTCACCAAAATCAACTTTCATAGAATCAACACCGGCTTCAAATACTGATTTGTGCATTTCTTTCCAGAAAGTATATGCTTCAGGATTTGTAAAGTCGATAACACCTGAATCAGGAAGCATAGTTAATACTTCACCGAATGGAGTTGGATCGAATTGGAAGATATAGGTTTCACCTTTATCATCACGCATGAAGTAACCTTTATCAGAAAGTTCTTTAAAACGTGGATGATTTACTGATACGATTGGATATTCCCATACACAAATTTTGTAATCCATTTCTTTAAGTTCGTTACAGAAAGCTTTAGGATCATCGTAACGTTTAGGATCCCATTCAAATAAGAAACGGGTATCAGTATCTTGCCATGCTCTACCATCAATAGTAATAACATCACAAGGAACTTGTTTATCACGCATAATTTTAGCAGCTGCCATTGTTTCAGCAGGTGTTTTATAGTATGCTTTAGAGAGCCAGCAACCAAGTGACCATAATGGAACTTCAGGTGCTTTACCTGTTAAGTATGTGAAACGTTCTAACATATGGCTTGGGCTATCAGCCGCAATGAAGAAGAGGTCTAATTTATTTTCATGAAGGTCGATACATAAGCTTTGGTTAGACCATTGGCTATAACCAACACCGAATTGTATTAAAGAAGGTGTATTTACAAAGATACCCCAGTTAGTATCAGTCCAGAAGAAAGGAACGTTTTTATAGCACCAATCAGAGTTAACACCAAGCGCATCTTCATTCCACATGCGGAATAATTCGCCACGACGGTTTAATTTTCCGTAACGTTCACCACCACCATAAACTGCTACGTCTAATGGTAGACCAAGAGTTACAAACCAACCTTGTTCGGTTTTTGCAAGCCCAGGAAGACGATGACGACGTACAAAGTGTGCATCTTCAGTTACAGGAAGAACTTCTTTACCATTTTTATTTAATGAAAAAGTGATAACGTCTTTACCGATGATAAATTCTGCATCACCGGCAGAACATACAAATGCTTCTTCTTTTTCTTCAACTTTTAATGTAATATCTTTTTCTTGCCCGATAACAATACCGTAATCAGGTAAAGTAAGATCACCCATGGTTACACGGAAAACATCATTTGCATATGCAGCAACTGTCATTTCACCTTCTGAAGTTGTGAAAACTGCTTTATTACCTGCTGATTTAACAAATGATAAACCTTTCATGCTAGGAATACGTTCCGGAATGAATGCGTTTGACATATTTACCTCAATATATAAATTACTTTTTTATAATAAAAAAATTACCCCAGTCACCAAACAAAAGGAGACTAGAATAATTTTAAATAACTAGGAATTTCACCAACAAGTGGAGATAACCAATCAATAAATGCTTGTGATGGCAGGCAATTTTCTTTATCGTAGTAAGCTTCAGGCAAGAATTGCTCACGCCCGGCCACAATTTCAAGCGGAAGAGAACCTTCTGCCCAAATCATACGCCCGCTTGTGCCTTTTACGCTTGCTTCAACAGCTGCTTTACCGGCTTGAACTGCTAATTCTCTATCTTTAGTAGCAACAGTTTCAGAAAATGCTCTTTGAACCATGCCTAAATTTTGAGAACGTGCTGTATAACCAAGTTCTTGCTTAACAAGATCAGCCATATATTTAGCCGCATCAATAAAGATAGGACGATGCACTTTTGTAGGGTCAGCGCTTGCTTGACGGAATTGTTCGTAACCGATTGGATTACCATCAGTATCTTTCATTCCTTCACCTACAACTACAACACAGTAGCCATGCTTATTTTTGCAAGCTTCAACTCTACGTAAAAAGTCTTCTTTATCAACTTGAACTTCAGGAATATAAACGAGATGAGGCCCATCTCCTTCATTTTCTTTAGCAAGGATTGATGCCGCAGTAAGCCAACCTACTGCTCTACCCATAGTTTCAAGCACACGCACTTGTTCAAAGCGGCGCATTGCTTTTAAGTCGTAAGATTGAGCCTTGGTCGCCATAGCAACATATCTTGCGGCAGATAAATAACCAGGAGCATATTCCATACCATATAAATCGTTATCAACAGTTTTAGGAACTCCGTTGATTATAAGACTATGATTATGCTCTTTTGTCATTTGGCGTAAACGTAACATTGTGTGGCAAGTACCCATAGTACCATTACCACCCAAGAATAAAAATACATCTACTTTTTCTTTAATAAAAAATTCTAGTACAGGGTTATAATCTTCGTCATTCCAAAATGGGAATCTGCTTCCGCCAAGAGCAGCAGATGGAGTTCTTTCCAAAACATGCAATTCTTGTTCAGTGAGATGTGTCATATCAACATATTCACTATTAAGTGCACCTTCTAACCCGTGGAGAAGACCAAGAATACGAGTAAAACCTTGCTTTTGTGCTTCGCGAACAATGCCCGCAAGCGAGGAGTTGAACACAGGTGTAGGTCCACCTGATTGCGCAACTACGAGAGTTTTAAGTTCTTGCATTTTATTACCTTTATCACAAATAGGGGGAGCCGTAGCCCCCCGCTACAGATTATAACTCTTCTACTTCAATACCAAGCATAATACCAGTACGGATCATTTCAGCTGAAACATCACCATAAGTAATAGCAAAGTGGTATTCCCAACCTGCTTCACAAGTTGTTTTAACAAAGTTTTCGTTTCCGATATCCATTCTTACTGCAAGTGATGTTCCTTCATATAATTTAGGAACTGATAAAGCATCACCATTAGCAACAACTAAGCGGAATTCTTTGTATTGTGGGTGAACACCTAAACGTGCAACTGTTACTCTACCAGCTTTTGCGCTGTATTGCATTACAGGAGCAAGTCTACGGTTAGGATGTACGCCCATTTGTGGACCTTGTTCTGGGTTAGCAAGGCTAGGTGCACCGTGTCCACAGTGCCAGAAAATTAATGCATTCATGTCATTATCAATAGCAACAGGATCACCGAAGTAAGATGGTGTACCTGTAAGATTTGAAAGCATGAACATAGTAATAGCACCTGTCATATCAACTTCACAAGCAACAGGAAGTTGTTCAGCCATTACTGAATAAGCTGTACATGGTGCAATACCTAATTCAGTGAAAACATCAGGCCAACAACGAGCTGCGATTGCACCAACTTTTTCTCTTGCAACATAATCTTCTAATGCAGCGTTGAATTTACCGAAGGTAATAGCTTCTGCATCGTTCATGCTGAAAGTTGGAACGTGTTTTTTCACGTTATCGAGTGATTGCTTTGCTCTTTCATCAGTGATTGCGCGAGCTTCGTTAATTAATTGATGAAGTTCAGATGCAACTACTGATACACCTAAATCACGTTTTAATGAAGGAAGATCAACGTCAGCAATCATAAATCCAGGAGGAACAACACCGATAACACCAAGTGTTAATTCTTTAAGTGCACGTACAAGACCTGCTGCTTTAATGTGGATAAGTAAAGCATCTTTGAAATCTTCATCAAAAGGAGCACCACAAAGAAGCTCAAAAGAACGACCATTTGCACAAAAAGCGTTAGCTGCTGAATAAACACCTGTAAGGGAGTTTAGTTTCAAGCGTCCACCGTCAGCTTTAGGCTCTTCAACACCCCATAAAACAATAGGAGCTGATGTTGCACTTAAAACTTCTAATGCAAAGCGGTTATCAGTGAATGTTGTATTTTGGAAGATAACAAGATCAAAAGCACCTTTCTTTTGTTCTTCCACTAAAAAGTCTTTTACATGGCTAGGCTCGGTAAGCATAGCTGTTGGACAAACGATTGAATCTGAAACTTCTTTAAGAAATTTTACAGAATCATTAAAATATTTTTCGGCTGTTTCCATATGGAAATTTGTTCTGCAAGCCGGAATGTAAGCTATACGAATGTTCGACATGACATTCTCCTATCTATTCAGTAAATTTTATTATCTTGCCATCTCCAAATCGCAAGAGTCACTTAGTTAGAGTGTATTAGGTTAACATATCCCAAAACACTCAAGAAATCAATAGATTTTTTAACTTTTCTGTCTTGAAAATAATCAATACCATATTTGAAATTTTAGATAGTCTTTGAATAAAGCAATTTACATTATCTTACTAAAGTGAATAGTTTCGTTGTGAATAATTTACCTAAATAAATAGAGCGTTATATTACGAAGAAAGTCATTATATTCTCAAACATTGCAAAAATAACTTGCAAATCTGCTACTATTTAGATAAAAAAAAGTATGGAAAAACTACACAAACTCACTAGACGCGATATTCTAAGAATGGAATGCGATTTATTTAATGATATCGCACCGATTCTTGATTGTGAAGGCTGTTCTCTCTACTTCCCTACTTCTAACGAACCTGCGGAAGCTCTTTACCTAGAAAATGAAGAAAAGCTTCTTCTTCCATTAAAATTTATGGATTCAGAAGAATTACTTGCAGTTTTCTTAGCTAGGAAACCAAATAAAGAGAAACTAAAGCAAGCACTTTCTACTTTGCCGACTATTATTCACCTCATTCTTGAAAAACTTTCGTTGAAAAAAGAAATTCAGTTCGATTCTACTACTGAACTCTATTCTCAACATGTTTTACTCGATAGATTGAGCGATAAAATTGAAAAAATGCGTAAAAGTTTCACTGAGTTTTCCGAATTTTCACAAAATAATTTACTCACGCATGGTTGTGTAGGCGTGCTTTATCTACATTTTGCAGACTTACCAAATCTTGCAAAAAAATACGGTTACCTTTTTGCTGAAAATTGCATGCATGAACTTACTCAGCATATACTTGATATTCTTCCTGAAGATTCCTTACTAGCTCGTATAAATAATTACGATTGCGCATTGTTTCTTGACGAGGAAGTTCTTGAAAGTAAAGCTGACTTGAATGACTTTATTTATAACTTATGCCAATCAACATCATCAGTAACTTTCTCAGCTCCTCCACGCAGAACAAACAAAATCTTGCGTGTTTCTTGCCCTTTACACTGCGGATACGTTCTTTTCCCTCAAGATTATGATACTATGATTTCTGATAGAAATGAAAAAGAACTTGCTCATAATCTTATCTCAAAAGCTCACTATTCAGCAATTAGAGCAAAAGAACAAGAAAAAGTATTCCTTCCATTTAACCTCCTTATAAGTGAGGGCGGAAATATATCTAAAATTCTTCCGCATAATCAATTCATTATAAATCTTGGAAGAAATGTTGGACTGCGTGAAAGCACAAGGTTTTCCGTCTACGCTTCTGAAAATAATTCAAATGATAGTTATTCCGACACTCCAAAATATAAAGGTGAAATTCAACTCGTTGAAATTTTTGATGAATATTCACGAGCTGAACAGGTTATCCTCTACGACCCTGCTTTTCCTATTCAATCGAACGATAGTCTTGTAAAACTCCCTGATGATTTTGGTGCAAGTGCGCAATCTCAATCACAACCAGCTAAAAATAACTTTACTCAACTTTATAAGTATCAAGATTTTCTTACTCTTTTTGCTGAACTCAAGGTAACTCACCCTCAATTCACATTAACACTTATAAATATAGAAGAAAGCAAAACAAATAATATTCCTATTGAAAATATATTTGCTGAAACTGTGCAAATCTTTAATAAAGAAATACGTATGCAGTATAATTTCAATAATGATAATTGCATATTAGCTCAATATGGACACAATAGTATTCTTGGATTTTTACCGCTTACTCAAGCATTTAATATCTACGAAACACTCAAGGCGTATAAAGCTCTGTCGATGATTTTAAATGGACATATCAAACAAAAAGTATCTATAGGTATAGCAGAATATCCATTGCTAAACTATAGGCAAACCGATACTCTTGACAATGCCAAAAAAGCTGTAGACTGCGCTAAATTACTCGATTTCCCTCATGTTGGAACTTGTGATTCAATATCGCTTACAGTTTCTGCGGATAAATTGGTAACTCAAGGGCTACTTTATGAAGCTCTGCAAGAGTATCAAAGTGCGCTTATTGCTGACCCTAAGAATACATTAGCACAAAGTTCTTTAGGAGTTACTCTTGTAAGTTTAGGTAGATACAGTGAAGCTCAGTCTGCATTCTATGCAGCTCTTGAACTTAGTCCCGATGATGTAGCTGTTCATTATAACCTTGGTGGCGTTTGTCAAAAACTTAATGATATCAATGAAGCAAAGAAATATTACAGTTATTGTTTAAAATCTGATGATTATACCTACTTTGCACATATCAAACTTGGGCAAATAGCAGAAGAAGAAAATAGCACAATGCAAGCGGTGGAGCATTATAAAAAAGCACTTGAAAAAGATTCAAGACAAGCAACACCATACAGGCAACTTGCAAAAATTGCTTTAAATGAAAATAACTCATCACAAGCAAGAGAATATCTTCATACAGCTTTGCGTAATGCCCCTCAAGATTCAGGAAGTCTTTTATTGCTTGCAAAGCTCTACCTTGAAAATAATGAAGACCCTGCACTTGCCGCTATGCTGCTTTCACCTATTATGACTCAAAGACAAAACAATGTAGAGGCTTGGAAAATTTACGCTAAAGCTTTACGAGCTCAAGGAAAAATAGAAGAAGCAAGCCGAGCTGAACTCACAATAAAAAATTTACAAGCATAATATAATTTTACATAGGAAAAACTAATGAACGAATCAATGAACATGAAATCTCTCCAAGGAATTGTTTGGGTATCCTTTTTTGCAGCTTTACTTGCTGTTTCAGCATTTATAACTATTCCGGTTGGACCTGTGCCTTTTTCTGCTCTACCTTTGACGCTTTTTCTTACTGCACTTATTTTAGGAAGTAAAAAAGCTGCTATTGCAATGGCAATCTACATATTTTTAGGTCTTGTCGGTTTTCCATTCTTTGCAGGTGGAAAAAGTGGATTAGCTACACTTATGTCACCTACCGGTGGTTTTCTTATGGCTTATATTCCAACTATTTATCTTGCTGGTCTTGCGCGTGGGAAGAAATTAGTTTCAGCTTATACTATACTTATGCTCTCGCTCATATTTCTCTATATTTGTGGTGTTTCATGGTTGAAGTTTAGTCTTGATATCAGCATTGAAAAAGCTTTTGCTCTTGGCTGTGCGCCTTTCTTTATTCCGGATGTTCTAAAGTTTTTACTCGCTCATAGCATATACACCATTGTAGAAAAACAAAAATTACTTAAGCTTACTACTGAAGCTTCAAATAAGTAAAACCTACTGTAGTAGAGAGTGAATATGTCAACTAATATCATTATTTTCGATTCTGACGAAGAACATAGCAAAATGCTTTCTGAATACTTGGTTGAGCACGGTTACACTATTACTTTAGTAACAAAAAGCGACGACTTATACAAAGAACTTGAAATAATCGACGAAGAAGAAAATATAAACTTACTCCTTATTGACGCCCTCATAAAAAGTGAAGATTCTCTTGAAGTATGTAAAAAAGTACGTCAAATTTCAAATATTCCCTTAATTCTCTATAGTAAACAAGCTGAATCATCTGATAAAGTACTTGGTCTTGAAATGGGAGCTGATGACTATATCTCAAAACCCTTCGATAAAAGAGAACTCGTTGCACGTATCCGCGCACTACTAAGACGAATATCTTACTATAGCGAAAAACAAAATAGAGGTGTGTTATCCTTTATTTTTGAAGATTGGGAATTAGATGGTTCTTCAAGGAATCTTATAAATCCTGAAGGTTCTATAATAGAACTAAGTGGCGCTGAGTATAGATTACTTCACTACTTTCTTTCAAATCCACAAGTTGTTCTTTCTCGTGAAAAGCTTGTTGACAGAATTCAAGGTAGATACGATCAACTCGACCGTAGCCCCTTTGATAGAAGTATAGATGTACAAGTAAGTAGGTTAAGAGCAAGATTAGAAGATAATAAGCGCACTAAAAAGTTTATTAAAACTGTTCGTGGTGATGGATATGTTTTTACAGCAAATGTTCACATTAAAAACTAATAAACCTAATAGTTAAAATATTATAACATTTTTCTCCTTTTATAAAAAACTATAACCTCTTTTCAAATTACTAAAATGTATTATTTTAGAAGTAAACCTTACACTCTTCTTTCTTGTGTAGACTTTTATATAAATCTAATGTATACTGAAGTGTGTTTCTAAAGTAAGAGATTTTGTTCTTTTGATAAGAAACATTAATATTTTTTGAGGTACTCTATGCAAGTTCAAACACCTGTTTCAATTTCTCTATTTGAGTTGTTTAAATGTGGACCCGGCCCGTCCTCTTCCCATACTATTGCGCCAATGAGTGCCGGATATGAATTTATAAATCTATGTAAAGAAGTTGATTTATCACAATTTCCTTCTCATGAATATTTTATAGAAGTAAAACTTTTTGGTTCACTCTCTGCCACGGGAATTGGGCACGGTTCACATAGTGCCATCATTGCAGGTTTACTTGGAAATGAACCATCAGAATGCCCTGCAGCTCTTATTCAACAAATTACTACCCTTGAAAAGAGTTACTTTACTGAAATTCAAGGAAAAAGAGTAAACTTTTCTCTTAATAATATTATCTTTTCTGATATTGTACATCCATTTGAATACAATAATACTTTAGAATGCACGCTCTACACAAGTGATAGAACAGAAGTTATTTCAAAGAGATATTATTCTGTAGGCGGTGGCTTTTTGCAGTGGGATGGTTATACTCCTCCTGAAAGAGGCAGGCCTTATTATCCATATTCTAACATGTCAGAATTGCAAAATATTTTCCATGAAACAGGTCTTACTTTTCACGAAGTTATTCTTATTAATGAAATGGAACTTACCGGAATGTCGCGCCCAGATATTCTATTTAAACTTGGTGAGCTTATATCAAAAATGGAGCAATCTGTCGCACTTGGTATGAGTGAGGAAGGTTTACTGCCCGGTACTTTAGGAGTTGAACGCAAAGCAAGAGTTTTAAAAGAAAGAGCTTTACACTTTTCGCTTGCTTCAGACAAATTTATTGCAAACCTAAATGCGCATGCATTTGCAACTTCTGAACAAAATGCTTCCGGTGGTGTAATTGTAACTGCACCTACGTGTGGAGCTTCCGGCGTGCTACCTTCTCTACTTTACGCATTAAAGCATGACTTGCGTGTAGGCGATAGAGCTATAACAGAAGGAATGCTTGCTTCTGCTGCTATTGGTTTTCTTGCAAAACATAATGCTGCTATTGCAGGAGCTGAGGTTGGCTGTCAGGGTGAAATTGGTGTTGCTTCTGCTATGGGCGCTGCTTTACTGGCACATAGTAAGGGTGATTCATCAATTGTTGTAGAAAATGCCGCTGAAATAGCCTTAGAGCACCATCTTGGTCTTACTTGTGACCCTGTTGGTGGATATGTGCAGATTCCTTGTATCGAAAGAAATGCTATGGGTGCTTTAAAAGCATACAATGCTTATCTTCTTGCCAGAACTGAAAATCCACAGTCACATAGAGTAAGGCTTGATGCGGCTATTCTTGCTATGAATGAAACGGGTAGAGAAATGCACACAAAATTTAAAGAAACCTCACTCGGCGGGCTTGCCGTGAGTATGGTAACTTGTTAAGTAAGGATGATTGCTTTATGAACGGCACGCATCTTGCAAAATCAAGAGAAAACCTATTAGTTGTCAATTATTCTACATTGACAGATTATATTAAGAGGTACTCTATGCGTATAACAAAAATACTTTCAGCAGTTGTTTTTGTTAGCTTGCTGACATCACTTACCGCCTTTACTCCTAAACCACCGGTTCTTCATGAGAAAGTATCTTCCCTTTCTCAAGTTTCTACTCGCTTTCCATTTACTCATGAACTTTCTGCTGAAGAATATCGCTCAAAAATTCAGATGAATATTCATACTATTGACGATTATTCTTTTGAACAAAATCAACCTTTAATTCTTATTGAAGCAAATTCAGTCAACCTTTTGACGAATAACGGCAGTGCAGAACTAAATCCTCTAAAAAACTTAACTACAAAAGCTCTTCCTGCCGGAATCTCTCAAAAAGAGAATCTATTTACACTTGATTTCATTAATAACTTTGTAGAAGAGCATAGCCCTAAAAATTCTCTTGGTTATTTTTCCACAACACATTCGTCCGCTCCTACAAATTTTATGCTTTCAAGCAACTACAATTATGTAAGTGGACCTATCTGTTTACCTTTTATGCCTTATGAAGATATCGTAAACCCTTTCTTCATTCAATATAGAGAATTACCTATTGACCCACAGCTTCAATCTACTCCACTTTATCAACGCTCAAAAAGATATATCGAACTAGCAAGACAAAATGCAAGAAAATATAGACTGTCACCATCCTTAATTCTTGCTGTTATGCATGTTGAAAGCGGATTTAATCCTAATGCTGTAAGTAATAGAGATGCTCATGGTCTTATGCAGATTGTTCTTGCAACTGCCGGTGCTGAAGTGCACAGCTATCTCAAAAAAGAGATTCCGCTTAGCCCTGATATGTTGCATGATCCTGCAACAAATATCCTCTATGGCACAACTTATTTGCACTTACTAAATTCACGACATTTTAATAGAATACATAATCCGCTCTCTCGTGAATATTGCATGATTGCAGCTTATAATGGTGGTTCAAGTCGAGTATTAAAGCTTTTTGGTGTTGGAGAGCAAGCTTTTGAAAATATAAATTCTCTTCCTCCTGCAGAAGTATATAGAAAAATACAGCTCTTCTTCCCAAGTCCTGAAACTCGTCGATTTATTACAAAAGTTGTCGGTGCAAAAAATGCTTACTATGCCCACAATGGGTAAAAGGTTATAATTATGTTAAAAAAACCCGGCTATGATCACATAATATCTCTAGGTGAGGCTTGTTTTGTTGCAAATATGCTGAAAGATACAAAAGAAAGACATTTTTCAGCTCCTTTCGACTGGCTTATGGGAGCAAATCTTAGAACGCGTCTCGATTTTCTACTTAATGACTTTGAAGGCTTTCTTGATATTGAAAACTTAATTCCATATCCTCCAGCGACACCTCCCGAAAACTTTGATGCCTATATGAATCCTAAAAACGGAATGATATTTAATCACGACTTTAGAAACAATATCCCCTTTGAAGATGCATTTAAAGAAGCTAGAGAAAAATACGATAGAAGAATTGAACGATTAATAAATCTTCTCAAAACTCCATGCAGAGTAGTTTTTCTTTACATGGATATGCTTGATAAAAAAGATCCGGATTTAACGATTGATGCTCTTACAGAATATATGGTAAAGATAAATATGAAGTTTAAAGAATCTCACATACAGCTTGTTTATTTCCAGTACACAAAAGATTTGAAAAGTGGCGAAATAAAAAATATTAATAAATATCTCTCTATTGCAGAATATAAAGGTATTCTGCCGGAAGAAATTATTGAAAGAATAAAAAATGAAAATGCTCGCTAATAATTAAAAACAAAAGAGGGAAAACAGCTTTGCTTTCCCTCTTTTTCTATTTCATAAAAAATGCTTTAGATTCGAGTTTGAATCTCTTTGAATTTATTAACTTTATAGTAACAAACTTGCGATAATTCCTCAATAACGCTCAGAACATTTTCGTATTGAAAGTTCAATGCAGTTTTGTTGTCATTCCTAACAACTTCTAAAATCTGTTCATCTTCTACCGGAGATAATTTCAATTTATTGCACTGCTCTGTTACTTCCATAAGTGCACTCAGCGAGGATAAAGCGTCTTTTACGGAGTTTCTTGTAGATAAATCTGACATAGTCTCACCCCTTTCTTATGAAATAGCCATAATAACCCTTTACTATATACTTATCGACTTATTTTTAGAATACTTTAGGCTTATTTTGATTTTTTTTTACTTTTTTATAAATTTATAGCATTTTGTAATTTATTAGTTTTAAAAAAATATTCCTCTAAATCTGCATAAACAAGTTTAAAGGAATATAATTTCAATTAATAGTACTTATAAGATTAAGTCTTAACGTATTAAAATACAGTTTTATCTTTTACACCAAGAAGATTTTTTTCAAGAAGAGCTTCAGCGATTTGCACTGCATTCAAAGCTGCACCTTTACGGATGTTATCAGCCACTACCCACATATTAAGTGAATTAGGCGCAGATTCATCTTCACGTATACGTCCAACAAAAACAGCATCTTCGCCAGCAGCATCGATTGGCATTGGATACATTTTTTCATTTGGATTATCGTAAACTTTCACGCCATCTGCTTGGCTAAGAATTGCACGAGCTTCATGAGCTGTTATTTTCTTTTGAGTCTGTACGTTGATAGATTCGCTATGTCCGTAGAATACAGGCACACGAACTGCAGTTGGACTTACGCCAATGGTATCATCTTCAAAGATTTTTCTTGTTTCATTCACCATTTTCATTTCTTCTTTGGTGTAATCATTATCAAGGAAAACATCGATATGTGGTAAGCAGTTAAAAGCTATTTGGTGCGGATATACATTGCTTTCAATTTCTTTCATTGAATAAAGTTGACGAACTTGATTTTCTAATTCCTCAATAGCCGCTTTCCCTGTTCCTGATACAGCTTGGTAGGTAGATACTATTATGCGTTCGATTTTAGCAACGTCGTGAATAGGTTTAAGAGCTACAAGCATTTGAATTGTTGAGCAGTTTGGGTTAGCAATAATACCATTATGTCTTTCAAGAGCATGTGCATTTACTTCAGGAATAACGAGTGGGCAACGTTCATCCATACGCCAGTGCGATGAGTTATCTACAACAATACAGCCTGAACGAGCTGCAAATGGTGCAAACTTTTCACTTGTTGAACCACCAGCTGAAAATATTGCAATATCAACACCTTCAAAGCTATCTTCTTTAAGTTCTTCAACTGTGATTTCAATATCTCTAAAAGGAACTTTCATCCCTGCTGAACGAGCAGATGCGAGAGCTCTAATTTCTGTCATAGGGAAGTTTCTTTCTTCCAAAGTTTTAAGCATTTCACGTCCAACTACACCTGTAGCACCAACAACCGCAACACATAATTCTGACATCTCTCTCTCCAAGATTTAATGTTTTATAGGTTTAGATTTTTTTCAAACAAAAGAATGAATTTAGCCTTATGGAGCAATAATTTTTGCAAACTTATCAATATACCCTTGAATAAATACAAAAAGAATAATTAAAGGTAATATATAAACAAGATAGATTCTTGCAACTTTCGGGAATTTTATTCCTTTGCCGCTATCAGCTTCATTAATAAAGTTATCCCAACCCCACCCGTATCTGGTAACGCAGAAAAGTAAGTAAATAAGCGAACCAAGAGGAAGAAGATTATTACTTACAATAAAATCTTCAAGATCAAGCACGCCTGTATTTTCGCCAAAAGGTTGAAAGCTTGACCACTCGTTGAAACCTAAAATACAAGGAATGGAAAGTAAGGTAATTAATATAAAGTTGACCCATGAAGATGTAGAACGCTTCAAGCCCCATACATCAACCCCATAGGAAATAATATTTTCAAGCACAGCTACAACTGTTGAAAGTGCCGCAAAAGACATAAATGTGAAGAATAAAATTCCCCATATTTGCCCACCGCTCATACTATTGAAAACATTCGGTAAAGTAACAAAGATGAGCCCTGGTCCTCCGCCCGGATTTATTCCAAAGGCAAAACAAGCAGGAAAAATAATGCAACCCGCAAGCAAAGCAGCCATTGTATCAAGCCCAAGAATAGAAAGACCTTCACCGGTTAAAGAGCGATCTTTATCAATATATGAGCCAAAAATTGCCATAGAGCCAATACCAACACTCAAAGTGAAGAAAGCTTGTCCCATAGCCGCATAAACAGTGTTCCAAAGACCTTTTTCCGCTATCTTACTAAAGTCCGGCATAAGGTAGAATTTAAGTCCTTCACTTGCGTTTTCGAGTGTCATTGCACGAGCTGCCAATGCCAACATAATAACAAACATCCCGCCCATCATAACTTTCGTAATCTTCTCAATACCATTACGAACACCTAGAGCACAAACACTACAACCAAAAAGTACAGATAAAAACATCCAGAAAATTTGAGTTTTAGGTTCAGCAGTAAATGCACCAAAAAACGCTCCTACTCCTTCAGGAGTAAGTCCTACAAAGTCACCGCTAATTGTGTGATATGTATACGCAAGCATCCAACCACAAATAGTTGTATAGAACATCATCAAAAGGTAGTTACCTAATATTCCAAAATGCCCGTATATATGCCAATAACTTCCTTTAGGTTGTAGCTTTTTAAATGATGCACCAATATTTAGCTTAGATGCTCTACCAACCGATAATTCCATTATAAGAATTGGTAAACCAAGTAACAGTAAGAATGCAAGATAAATCATAACAAAAGCTGCACCACCATAAGCACCTGTAACATAAGGAAAACGCCATACGTTACCAAGTCCAATTGCACAGCCTGCTGAAATAAGCAAAAAACCTAATCTTGAGGCAAAAACTTCTCTATTCGCCGCCATCACATACCCTCTCTATAAAAAGTGTAGCTAAAACAATATTGCTCTTTTTAAAAAAAATCAAGAACTTGTTTATTGATATACTATATAAAACTTTAGAGAAGTGTGTAGTTTTTTATTACAGTAAATAAACAATTATCCCAAAATTAAGATTTTTATTCCGATGATTATAAGAGTCACGCCACCAATAATTTCAGCTTTTTTTTGCAGTTTATCGCTAAAAAGAGAACCAATACGAACTCCAATAAAAGAAATCATAAAAGTAGTTAATCCTATAATAGCTACCGATGAATAAAGTTTTATTTCTAAAGTTGAAAATACAACACCAACCGCAAAAGCATCAATACTTGTAGCTACAGCAGCGGATATCATAGCAATAGGCGCAAGTGACAAATTTGATTCTTCTTTTTTATTTTCAGAATCGTCAGCTTTAATTGCATTTTTTATCATGACAAAGCCAATGCATGAAAGAATAAAACAAGCTACATAGCCTGAATATGCTTCAACATATTGATGAATTGAATCACCTAAGTAATACCCTAGTAGAGGCATAATTGCCTGAAAAACGCCGAAATAAAGCCCTACAATAATTGCAGTTGAAATACTTCTTTTTACAGAGCATATACCTTTACAAACTGAAACAGCAAAAGCATCCATTGATAGAGCTACTGCGATTAGAATTAATTCAAAGAAAGTCAAAATTATCCCCAAAAAGTTTTTTGCAAAAGAAAAAGGAAAACCAAATCTATAAAAACGTGGTTTTCCTTTCAGAAAGTCATAATTTAATTTACGTCTTTTTATTTGCCTACAAGCTTTATAAGACGAAGTAGCTGATTTGTAAAGCCCGCTTCATTGTCGTACCAAATAATGAGTTTAAGCATAGTATCATTGATAACTTTTGTAGAAATCCCATCAACAACACCGCCTTGAGTCATACCAATATAGTCAACAGAAACAAGTGGTTCGTCGGAGTAGCCTAGATTTTCTTTTAAAAATCCTTCAGCCGCACTTTTTAAAGTTGCGTTTACTTCTTCAATATTTGTACTTTTTTCAAGTTCGATTGTTAAGTCAACAAGAGAAACATTTGGAACAGGTAAGCGAACAGCCATACCACTCACTTTTCCTAGTAATTGAGGATAAACAAGCCCTATAGCTTCAGCAGCACCGGTTGAGGTTGGAATCATACTTAAAGCGCAAGCACGTGAACGGCGTGGATCTTTATGAGTTCCATCGAGAATACGTTGACTCATAGTATATGAATGTAATGTTGTCATAAGAGCATGTTTAATTCCAAATGCTTCATGGATAACTTTAGTTGCAGGTGCAAGGCAGTTAGTAGTACAAGAAGCGGCAGAAATAACAAAGTGTTCATCTTTATTATAAATATCTTCATTTACACCCATAACAATAGTTACATCAGCATTTTTCGCAGGTGCAGACATAATAACTTTTCTCGCACCCATTTCAATATGCTTAGCAAGTCCATCTCTATCTTTGATAGTGCCGGTATTTTCGATAACTAAATCAATATCTAAATCTTTCCATATCCATGTACCGGTAGCTTGACGAGTTACAAGAGTATGTTTTCCGTTAATTATAAGACCATTATCATCATAATCTATAGGAAAGTTTGCTTTTCCATGTACTGAATCATATTTAAGCAAACGAGCAAGGGCTTGATTATCAGCACGAGCATTAATTGCCACTATTTCAATATCATCTTCAAAAGCGAGTAAACGAGTAAGATAACGTCCAATACGACCAAAACCATTAAGCGCAATACGTAAAGCCATGTCTTTCTCCGTAAAACTAGAGTGTATTTCATTTTACTGAAACACACTCCATTATATAGTCATTAAATTAGCAAACTTATTATGCCTTACCAGAACAACCTAAAACATTACGAATTTTACGTTGAACCATATCTTTAACAGCTTGACGAGCCGGTTTTAGATAAGATCTTGGGTCAAATTCTTCTGGTTTTTCCGCAAATACTTGTCTGATAGTTGCAGTCATTGCTAAGCGGATATCTGAGTCGATATTGATTTTACATACGCCCATAGCCGCAGCTTTTCTAAGCATATCTTCAGGAATACCTTTAGCACTGCCAAGTTTTCCACCAAATTTATTCGCAGCTTCAACAAATTCTTGAGGTACTGATGATGCACCATGAAGAACTAAAGGATAGTTTGGCATCATTGTGCTGATTTTTTCTAATATATCAAAGCGTAGTTGTGGGTTTGTACCTGCTGCAAATTTATAAGCACCATGACTTGTTCCAATTGCAATCGCAAGCGAATCACAACCAGTTTTTTCTACAAACTCAACAGCTTGGTCAGGGTCAGTAAAGCTATGGCTATCGCTCGCCACATCTTCTTCAATACCGGCAAGACGCCCAAGTTCAGCTTCAACCCAAACTCCTTTATCATGCGCGTATTCAACAACTTTTTTTGTTACAGCAATATTTTCCTCAAAAGAATGATGTGAACCGTCAATCATAACAGAGGTGAATCCACCATCAATACATGCTTTACATATTTCAAAATCTGCGCCGTGATCAAGATGAAGAACTACTGGTAAGTCAGCGTCTTGTAAAGATGCCTCAATCAATTTTACAATGTAATTTTGACCGGCATATTTACGAGCTCCTGCAGAAACTTGTAAGATAATAGGCGCATTTTCTTCAGCACCAGCTTCCATTATACCTTGGATAATTTCCATATTATTAACATTAAAAGCACCTACAGCATAATTTTCTTTATATGCACGTTCAAACATTGCCTTTGGTCCGACTAGAGCCATAGTTGTCTCTCCTCTTAAGATGATTTAATAATTTTTATCAACTATTCATAAGATTATCATTTTCTTATAAAGCTTGCAAGAAATTTTTATACAAGTAATTTTTTATATTAGCTTTAAAAATAATGATATATGTATAAAACCTCTTTCTAAATAGTAACAATTATCACTTGTTTTTTTTTATAATTTATGCTAGTATAACCATACAAAAAATTAAAAGGATTTAATATGAAGAAAAAATCTTTTGTTCCATATATTGTAGCATTGGTATTTTTTGTCGGATCTATCGGATTTATGATATATTCTGGCTTGAATGAGGGAAGTGTATACTTTTTAAATGTATCTGAAGCTCTTGCTGCACCTGTTGAAGAACAAAATTCTATGCGTTTATTTGGTTCTGTTGGGAATTTTGAAAAAAATGACTCGAATAGCAGTGTTGTTTTTACCCTTATTGATGCAGAACAACCAAGCCAAACTCTTCAAGTTGTATATAAAGGTGTAATCCCCGATACTTTTGAACATGGCGCAGAAGTAATTTTAGAAGGTACATTAGTGCAAGGTAGCCAATTTGAAGCTAAAAGCCTTATGACAAAATGCCCTTCAAAATACGAAAAAGAAAACCGTACATAATTTATTCTAACTCTACAAACTCTAAGGAAAAAAATGTATACTATAGCACATGGGCTTGAGCTCATAACACTTTTATGCGCACTTTTTGGCGCTGGCATGGCGTGTGTTTCATTATGGAATAGCAAATCCGACAATAGTCTAGCACTTATTGAAAAAGCAAGTTTAGGTATTACATTAGGGCATATTTTCGCCTCATTAATACTCTTACATGCTCTTTTTCATTTTGATTTCTCAGTAGATTATGTTGCCAGTTACACTGATTTAACACTTCCAATTTTTTATAGAATGACAGCTTTTTGGGCTGGTCAAGCCGGTTCATTACTATTTTGGGCTTTGATGATTGCCCTTTGTGGTGCTGCATTCCAGTTCACCGATTCTTATAAAAATTTCACAGCAGAAACTAAAAAATGGTATTGGGTGTTTTACTGTGCAATAATGGCATTTTTCAGTTTACTTCTTACAACTTGGTCAGATCCATTTGTAACAACCTTCCCTGCTCCTTCTGACGGTAGAGGATTAAACCCTCTTCTTCAAAATCCGGGAATGATTATTCACCCACCTCTTTTATTTTTAGGGTATGGCGGCTTCACAATTCCATCATGCCTAGCTCTTGCACAAGCTATGAGCAAAACTGTAAATGATGAAGATAGATGGCTTGAAGTTTCACGTCCATTCATCATGACAGCATGGCTTTTCTTATCTGCCGGTATTTTACTTGGTGCATGGTGGGCTTATATGGAACTTGGTTGGGGCGGTTACTGGGCTTGGGATCCGGTTGAAAATGCAAGTCTTCTTCCTTGGCTTGTAGGTACTGCGGCTCTTCATACCATGATTATCGAACAAAGACGTAACAAGCTTCATCGTGTAAATATCTTCCTTATTGCACTTACAACTGTAACAGCTTTCTTTGCTACTTATCTAGTACGTGGTAATGTTGTTGATTCTGTTCACGCTTTTGGTGACGGTGGCGTTGCAGATGCTTTACTTATCTTTGTAATAACATCTACCTTAGTTTCTTTCTTTGTTTCTTTTAGCTCTAAAAAAATTGAAGAGGCAAAGGATCTATCAGGTATTGAAACTCGTGAAGGCTTCTTAGTTTTTACAGCATGGTTCTTGATTGCACTTACAATCATCGTTTTAGTAGCAACTTTATGGCCTATTATTTCTAAATTGTGGTCTGAGCAGCCTGTTGGCCTTGATGCTAACTTCTATAATACTGTTTGTTTACCATTATTTACTTTCATTTTAGGACTTCTTGCATTCTGCCCTTATCTTGGTTGGAATGGCGGAGTTGTTGATAAAAAGAACTTCATTGCAGTTCTTGCAACTATTGTATTATCTGCCGGTATTTTCTTTGCTTTTGGCTTCACAAAAACAGTACCTTTAATCACATCTGCATTATCTATTGGCGTTATTGTTTCTTCAATATTACAACTTGCAAAGCCAAGTACAAGAAACTTTGCTCCTCGTTTCGCGGCACATGGCGTACACTTAGGTTTAGCGCTGATTTACCTTGGAGTTGCTTTTTCAGGCCCTTATAAGATTGAAAGAGATCTTACCCTTGGTCGTGGTGAATCTGCTCAGTTAGGTGCTTATGTTGTCACAGTGAATGAACTCTACGAGGGTTCAGCTCCTACTTACGACTTTTTAGAAGCTGAAATTGTAATTTCTCAAAACGGTAAACCTGTTGGTATGCTTTCACCGGAAAAGAGAATTTACCATAAATTCAGTCAGATGTCTTTCTCAGAAGTTGGAACTATGCCTAGTCTTGGTAACGAAGTTTATGCGAGTCTTAGCGGTTTAAACAATCAGTCAAAAGCTGTAATCCGTATCAGTGTAAATCCACTTGTTAACTGGATTTGGATTGGTAGTACATTACTCTGTGTTTTCCCATTCTTTGCTCTTAAAGCAATAAAAAGAAGAGAAGACGACTAGGGTGTGTTTCTAAATTCATTCTTTTGAGTTTTTTCTCATTAAAATAAAATGCCTTCCTTTAGTTCAAAGGAAGGCATTTTATTTTAATGAGAATGAATTAATCTATACGAATAATTCTACTTGCTGATATGTAATAGTATCGACAAGTCCTTTATTTGTAAGTCTTAGTTCAGGAAGACAAGCAAGAGGAAGCAGAGCCATTGTCATAAACGGAGATGCAAGTTCACAGCCAAGTTCTTTCCATGCATTATCAAGAGCTTCTACTCTTTCTGCTACAACTTCAACTTTATCTGTACTCATAAGACCTGCGACTTCAAGTGCATTCAAAGCAAGAACTTTGCCATCTAAAACTGCAACCATACCACCACCGCAAGAAATAAGAGTTTCAAGCGCAAGTAACATGTCTTCATCATTTGTGCCAAGCACCATAAGATTATGTGCATCGTGAGCAACTGTAGATGCTACTGCACCTTTCTTAAGATGGAAGCCTTTTACAAAACCGGCACCGCGAGTACCGCTCTTTGTATGTCTATCAAACACAAGTAGCTTTACAATATCTTGATCAACATCAGCTACAGCTTCACCATTTTTTACTGGCACAGAGCATTGAAGATGTTTTGTTATTACATTTGCTTCTGCAATTTCCATAACTCTTACTTTGATAGTATCTTCAGAATAGCCTTGAGGAGCTTTGATTTTTACATCTTCAAGAGTTAAAGGTCTTGCCATACGCATGGTTTGCTTAGCCCAATCAGGGTATTCTCTATCTTCTATATTGATAAGAAGTTCACCATTACTTGCAACGTGTACACCATTGAAAATTACTTCTTCAACTTTCACTTTTTCTAAATCAGAAATAACAAGCATATCAGCATATTTTGATGGAGAAATAGAACCTAAATCCGCATCTTTCTTAAAACAAGTTGCACAGTTGATTGTTGCCATCTGAATAGCCTTAATAGGTTCTACACCTTCACTGATTGCACGAGATACAATATAATCCATGTGCCCTTGTTCTATAAGAGTATGTGGATGACAATCATCACTCACAAGCACAAAGAATCTTGTATCTACTTTACTTTCTGTAACAGCACGAATTGTTTCTTTTACGTCTTGCCAAGCTGAACCTTCACGAATTTTTGTGAATACACCAAGTCTGGCACGTGTAATTGCGTCTTCTTTAGTTGTAGATTCATGACATGAGCAAATTCCTGAAGAGAAATAAGCATTTACGCCTTTATCTAAATCAGGGTGAGAATAGTGCCCTGTAACTACTTGATTATAATTATAGCTAACTTCTAACTTTGAATGAGTAGTATCTGTTCCGCCGATAATCCCCGGAAAGTCCATCATTTCGCCAAGACCGGCAATTTTATCAAGTTTAGTTATTTCTTCTACTTCCTTAGCTGTAAACACTGCTCCGGTGTCTTCAAAGCCCGGCATTGCAGGCACGCATGATGGAACAGTGCTCCATACATCTAAAGGTAGACCTTTTTCTTCGTCAATCATAAGGCGAACGCCTTCAATACCAAGAACGTTTGCAATTTCATGAGGATCCATGAAAATAGCTGTAGTACCATGAGGTACAACTGCTTTTGCATATTCACTTACAGTAATCATACTGCTTTCTACGTGAATATGGCCATCTAGAAATCCGGGAGCTAAATATTTACCTTGTATATCAATAACTTTAGTATTCTCATCAATGCAATGTTCAGCATTAGCACCAACATAGGCAATACGCCCTTGATAGCATGCTACTGAAGTATTTGGAAGAATTTCTGCTGTATTTACGTTGATTAATTGAGCATTTATAATTACTAAGTCAGCTTTAATTTTTCCCATAGCAACTTGTGGAAGAATTCTGCTGAGTGTAGTAAGGCTGTTACGTTGAAGTTCTTTCATAAATTTTCCTTTCTATTAAAAAAAAGGGCTATAGTATAGCCCTTTTTATAGTATCTTTTATGTCAAACTATTGTCCGCAATTGCTGCCACAGCTTGATCCACATGAACCTGCGTTTGCAAAAGGCTTAGTAGGTTCGATTACAAATCCCATGTAAGAAACATCAACATTGATGCCTTCGATTTCTTGCATAAGGTCTTTATTCACACAGAATTTGAATCCTTCGTGATCGATAACTGTATCATCTTCTAATGGCTCATCCAGAGCCAATGCTAAACGCGGACCGCGTCAGCCGCCCGGTGCTAAGTAGATACGGATTGGTTGTTTTTCTTTGCCTTCAAAGAAAGCGTTGAGCTCTTTAAGAGCTCCTTCTGATACTTGCAACATATTGCCTCCAAAGTTTATGACAACTTAAATTTTATTTTATTAAGTTTATGTAAGAGAAAAATAGTATCAAAACTTGTTTTCGTCAAGTGCTGTTAATTAATAATTTCTTTTTTTCTTACAAGTGTTTTTATTTATATATTAAATATTTTACTTAACTTGTGTATTTTTCTGTAACAACAATACCAAGAGCGCCCGGAGTGCCTTTCTCCTCGCCATTTAGTGTTACTTCAATTCCACCTGCATTACCATAACGGATAACCGCATTATTACTATATTTTAGCTCAATGCCTTCACCTTTTTTTACAATGAAATTTCTTTTCACTGCGGCATTATCAAGATTGATGCTTATCCAGCAATCATCTACACCTTTTAGAATAAGAGTATTGCTCCCTTTTCCGAGAGGATTAAGCATAGCAAGTTCTTCTTTTACTTTATTTTCAACTTCTTTTAGATTTTCTTCTGTTTTTTTTTCAGTAGTTTCTAAAATTGTATCGCTAAGCTCTAGTTGAGCAATAAGAATTTCTTCGCTTTCAAGTGCAGCTGCCATTTCTTCTGTAAATTCAGCTTCAGATACAACTACTTCATCATAGTTATTATCAATTTTTCCTAGCAAAGTATTTTCAATCTCACTAGAGTCAGCTATATTCTCAGGTGATTCAGTTTGTGTGTGTTCTGATGTTTGCACTTCACTTGTAGGAAGTTCAACAGCTTTTTCATTTTCAAGCGGATCAACAACAGGCGGTTGAATTTGAACATCAGCACTTGTATTATTGTTTTCATTGGTTTCTTTATCAAAAAGCGAAGATGTTATTTCATCAATGCCGGAAGTATTTGGATTTACAAAGTATGTAAAAGCACCGTAA
The DNA here is from genome assembly GCA_964369185.1 of uncultured Desulfovibrionaceae bacterium. Classification (GTDB taxonomy): domain Bacteria; phylum Desulfobacterota; class Desulfovibrionia; order Desulfovibrionales; family Desulfovibrionaceae; genus CAYJAZ01. The sequence goes on along the minus strand of CAYJEN010000003.1, from coordinate 35,603 downwards.
CCAAGCCCCAATAAAAGAGCAACAACTACAATTGTTGTTACAAAGGTAGTGAAAAAGCTTTTGTTTGATCTTGGCTCATGAAGGGGATATCTTTCATCTTTATGAAATCTATTACTTGGCGCAGGCGTTTCGCTTGCTTCTAAAAGTTCTATAGTAGCTTGCAAATCTGTTTGCGGAAAGCCTAAGAACACACCGTATGAGCGAATAAAGCCACGTAAGAAAACAAGTTCCGGCAAATCTTCTCTATTTCCATCTTCAAGCGCACGGATAACCTTTGAAGAAATCTTTAAAGACTTTGCTACATCATCAACTAATAATCCACGGTGTACGCGAGCTTCCCTAAACTGTGCTCCTAATTCTGATAGTGTCATAATTTCCTCTTAGTATCTGTTATCTACGATTGCTTTATCTTTAAGTTTTTCAAGATATTCCATATATGCTGATTGTGTTTGAGAAGATTTTAATGTTTCTGTGATTCTGCTTTTTGTAAGAGCATCCAACTCTGCCTCACCTTCTACAATTACTTTATCAACAAGTTTTACTTGTGCGGGCTGTGTGCCAAGTGATATCACCGGAGAGACATCACCAACTTTTAAAATTTGTACAAGTTGTAATAGTTCCGGCGCCATATCAGATGCAGCTACAAGCCCTAAATTTCCGCCATCTTCAGGGTTTGGTCCAACTGAAACGCTTTTAGCTACGCTTTCAAATGACTTTTTCTTTTTTTGAAGATCTTCATAGTATTTTTTTGCTGTATTTTCATCGGGATATACAAGCAGAGCTACTTCATAAGAGGCATTTCCGCCGCCAATATTCGGATTTGAATTGAAATATTCTTCAACTTCTTCATCTCTAATAACAATTTTGCTTGTTACATTCCTAGATATAAGCTGCTGTATTGTTATTTCACGCTTTATTTCATCAAGAAGTGACTCCTTAGTGTAGCCTTGCTTTTTAATATCTTTTAAGAATGCATCTTCTGTTTTTCCTGTAGATGCAACTCTTGCTTGAAATTGTTGCTCAAGCGCTTGCTCGGAAACTGCTATTCCGCTTTTTGCGGCTTCTTGCATAAGGATTTTTTCTTGAATCATTAATTCAAGAATTTGTTTTGCCATTTTTTCACGTGTATCTTTTTGACTTGATTTTTTAGGGTCAACTTTATTAAGAATATACACAGGGACAAGACGTTTTTCTAAATCAAATGAGGATATCATCTCCCCATTAACTACCGCTACAACCCTTGATTGTGCCGCATAAGCAACTGAAGATAACAGTAAAAAACAAAGTATTGTTAATTTCAATGTGTAACGCATAATAACTCCAATCTATTAATTGACTTATTAATAACTTTTAAATTCTCTTTTTGCAAGCATTTACATGTCAAAAAAATTGTATCCTTTATTATCCAATACACAAAAAAGGGGAAATCATGCTCGATTACACGATTTCCCCTCTAAAAGTCTTTTTAATACTATGTTATACTGTATATTTAGAATATACTGATTCTGCTATTAGGCTATTTGCAGTTGAGTAAGCATCTGCCAGCATAGCATTCTTTGCTTTACATGATATTGTAATAATATCCGGGCTTTGCGCACTAAGAGGATTTATTATATGATGTCTTTGTGCATTTTTATCAAAATATTTTTGATAAGAACCGGAAGTTGCTATCGCCATATCTTGCAATTCAAAAGTTTTAAGCATTTGAGATGGATTTTGTGGATTTTCAATCCCAACAACCCAAGCTTCTGATTGGCTTTTTCTACCTTTTGCAACGATATCTCCACCTGCATTAATAATATGATTTTTTACATTCATAGCAGATAAGATTTCAGAAGCTCTATCAATGATGTATCCTTTCGCTATTGAATCAAGAGTTATTCCCATACCGCTTTTCGCAAAGTGGATAGAGTGATCAGTTGCTTTTACATCTGAAAGATTAATAAGCTCTTGTGCACTTTTGATATCATTTTGAGCAATATTTTTTGCTGATGAGTTGATATCTTGATTACTTTCAAATAAATCAAGTAAAGGCTTAACAGCAGGATTATAAATATTATTTGTATTTCTTGCTATTTCAGCACTTTGATTTACAAGATAAATCATTTCTTGTGGAGCATAGGAAAGTTTTCCCTCAGCATTCAATACAGAAAGAGCTGATGACGCATCATGCCTTGAGAATATTTTTTCAAGACGTTGAATTTCTTGTAAAGCCTTTGCAAAGGCTTCATAAGCTTCATCAGAAGAAGTATGACTTGCAGTGAAAGAAACTATAGTTCCCATTGCAATTTGTGTTTGTTTTACAATAGTTGGCTCTGCGGCACTTGCGTTCTTCACAAATAGAGTCGGAATTGATGTGAATGCAAGGGCGGAGAGTGTTGTACGTAAAAAATCACGTCTTGATTTCATGTTATTTTTCCTCGGTAGAGGTTTCAGCAACCACTGCACCAGCTGCTTCAGTTGATGCTTCAGTAGATGTAGTTACTTGAGGTTTTTCAGCAGGCTTTGCAGGCTTTTTTTCTTCGATAGGTTTAGGCATGATTTTACCTTCAGTCCACAACGATTTGAAAATTTTACGTTTACACGCTGCAACACAAGCTTCATTACAATCAGGACCATAAGCAAGACAAGCTTGCTGATCAATCGCAATAATACCATTTTTCATTGAAACCGCTTTAGCAGGACATTTCTTTACACATAAAGTACAAGAAATACAACCAACTTTACAAGCATCGGTTACGTCTTTACCCTTAGATTTAGTTGAGCAAAACACCATAACTCTTGCACGCCTTGGAATAAGTTCTAAAAGTCCACGAGGACAAGCAGATGTACATTTACCACAAGCAATACAAGCACTTGCTTTTACTTTTACAAGATTATCTTCAATAACAAGCGCATCGAATGGGCAAACTTTTATGCAGTCACCAAGACCTAAGCATGAATAAGCACAAGCATCAAAACCTAGACCGGAACCAACACTTGCTGCCGCCGCGCATGATGGCATACCTTTATAATCTGAACGAAGGTTAACACCACCCTCATTTTTTTCACAACGACGGACACAGATAAGTGGGTCTGCTTCTGATACCGTTTTACCGGTAAGTTTACCAACATTGATTGTTGTTTCATCGCTACCGGCAACACATAAGTTTGCTTCAATAGCAGGATCGGTTACAACTGCAATCGCGTACCCTTCACAGCCGGGATAACCACAACCACCGCAGTTAGCACCGGGTAAAACATCAACTACAGCTTCAATGCGTGGATCTTCCTCTACATGGAAAACCTTAGACGCAACCGCTAATATGACCGCCGCAACAAAGCCAACACTAAATAATATGAATATTGAGCTAAACATAGTCCTTCCTTTAGATCATACCTTTAAATGCCATGAACGACATCGACATTAAGCCAGCCATAATAAGCCCGATTGGAATACCGGTTAAAGCTTTAGGAACTCTGCTAACTTCTAAACGTTCACGAATACCCGCAAGCAATACAAGCGCAAGAACAAAACCTATACTTGAAGCTAAAGCAAAAGTTAAAGCAGTTCCAAGAGTATATGATTCACGTTGAATAAGTAATGCCACACCCATAACAGCACAGTTTGTTGTGATAAGTGGCAAGAAAATACCAAGTGAACTATAGAGCGGTGGAATTACTTTCTTCAAAAACATTTCCACAAATTGAACAAGTGATGCAATAACTAAGATAAAGAATATTGTTTGTAAATATTCAAGCTGGAATGGACGCAAGAAATATTCTGAAAGTACCCATGTGAAAAGCGATGCCATGATGGTAACAAATACAACCGCACCACCCATACCATAAGCCACACTCTTTTCTTTAGAACAACCAAGATAAGGGCAGTTACCAAGATATTGAGCAAGAACAATGTTGTTTACAAATATTGCAGATACAAAAAGCTGAAAAATATCCATAATTTTTCCTTATAATAAGCTTAATAGAGAGTTACTTCTTCGGTGCTAAAGTAGTACAACCTGAACAACTTGCGCAACCACCTGAAATAGGTGCAGGTGGTTCTTCACCTTTAAGTTTCGCTTGTACATAGTTGATTACGTTCATCAAAGCCAAAATTAAACCTAAGCTGATAAATGCACCCGGTGCTTCAATCATAACGGTTAATGGCTCAAACCAGTCACCAAACATAGGCTTACCGAATAAGCTACCTGCACCTAAAAGTTCACGTATACCACCAAGGAATGTGAGCGATAAAGCAAAACCTACGCCCATTCCAAGGCCATCAGCAATTGAAGGAAGTACAGGATTTTTATACGCAAATGCTTCTAGTCGACCAAGAATAAGACAGTTAACAACAATAAGCGGTACGAAAATACCAAGCTGTTGATAAAGTGGATAAGTAAACGCTTGCATTAATAATTCAACAGAAACAACTAATGTTGCTGAAATTGCAATAAAGCAAGGAACACGTACTTTTTTAGGAATAATTCCGCGCACAGCAGAAATAATAGCGTTTGCAAGAGTCAAAACAAATACAACTGCTATCCCCATACCTAAACCGTTCTCAGCTGAGGTTGTAACAGCAAGCACAGGGCAAAGACCAAGTACTAAACGAAAAGGTGGAAGTTCTTTCCATAAACCTTTACTAAATTCTTTCCAAAGTAATTGGAGCATTGTATCCCCCTTATTTATTCCAAGTTGTCATGAGAGTGTCTTTGAGAGCAAGAAAGTCTTTTGTCGCTTCTTGAACAGCTACAACTGTCGCAGCAGATGAAATTGTTGCGCCACCGATTGCATCGATAGTGCCACCGTTTCCGGTTAAGTTTACTGATTCACTAGGAACACTTATGAACTTTTTCGTGAAACTTTCATCTTTAACTTTAGTTCCAAGACCAGGAGTTTCTGACATTGTAGTGATACCGATTCCAATTAATGTATTGTTTTCAAGATTGAAACCAACCATAACGCCAATCGCACCACCATAACCGGTACCGTAGTTTTCTAAAGCAACACCGACCAGCTTTCCATCTTTCTTGAAAGGAAAAACCATTATTTCTTTTCCTTCCTCATTTGGAAGAGGGAACTTTTGTCTTTCTGCAAGAGGGTCATTTTCTGCATAAGGGAAAACACTCAAAATCGCAGGGCTTTGAACATAGGTTAGAACTTGTTCTTCAATACGATTTGCTGTGCTCATTTTTAGATAGGAGAGTGCAAATCCGCTCAGTGCGCATAACATTGAAAGCACTACTACCATTTTAATCATTGCAACCATATAGCTTACTCCATTTCAAGAGGTTTTCTCTTTTTGCCTTCAAGTAATGGCATAATGAGATTTATCAAAAGAATGGCAAACGGTACACCATCAGCGTACATACCAAATACACGTATCAAAATAACCAATACACCGCCAGTAAAGCCGTAGATAAACATATTCATAGGTGTATTAGGTGATGAAGACATATCAGTTGCTAAGAAGAAAGCTCCAAGAATAGTTGAGCCTGTCAAAACATGATACAAAGGTGATACATACATATCCGGATTTGAAAGATTAAAGAGTAATGCTGTAATTATTACACCAACTAAGAAGCTGAGTGCAATTTCCCATGATATAAAACCACGGAAGCAAAGATATATACCTGCAAGTAAAAGTAAACCGGTTTGCCCAGCACCCAATGCACTTATTTGTTCCCCCATCAATAAAGATGAATAAGAAATATTGCTAAGAGCTTCCGGACCAAAATATTTTATTTTTACTAATGGATCAATAAGGCTAGTAGAAAGCTGCATAGCATTAGCATCCATAAACACAGGGAATGACACTTGGCAAAGGATAAAACCAACAGCAGGCGCACATAATGGTGAAGCACCTAGGCCACCAAAAGCCATTTTACCCATTGTTATTGAGAAAAACGCCGCTAAGGTTACAAGCCACCAAGGAGAAGCTGCTGGAAGCATAAATGCAAGCAGTAAACCTGTTAATGCTGCTGTATAGTTATCAACAACAATTTCTCTGCCCATAATTTTTTGACAAAGAGCCTCGGTAGCGATGCTTACTGCAACAGAAAGGCAAACAACACTAAGAGCTGAAAATCCCCAAACTAATACAGCACATAAAACTACAGGTAAAAGTGCAATTATAATTTCACCTGTTATTGACTTTAGCGTAGTCCCGCAGTGCCAAAATGGCGGTGGAGTAACGCGAAGCATTTGTGAACCGGTATTCATAATAGTATCTCACTTATTCTTTTTCGTTTTCACGTTCTGCAGCAGTAGTAACAGCAACTAAGCTTTCTGCCAATTTTTGTTTTGCCAAACGTATATACTGTAAAACAGGACGACGAGTTATACAAACATATCCACAAAGTCCGCACTCTACGCAGTGTTTAGCATACCATTCTTCGCACTTGTCATACATTCCAAATTCAGAATACTTACTAATGGTTGATGGAGATAAGCTTGCCGGACAAATTCTGTCACAAGCACCGCAATTGCAGCAAGGGCTATTACCTTTCAAGCTTGGAACTGAACCCTTAGGAACAACAAATACACCACGGATACTTTTTGGAATTCCTCGGTCAATTGTTGCAACACTTAGACCACGAAGAGGACCATCAAGAACTACAGTATCACCTTCTTTTAGTGAGAAAGTAATTGTTTGAAGAAGATCTTGAATAATTGTTCCGTTTTTAATTATGTGATTAGTTTTATGAGCCGGCGTTCCAAAAGTTATAACTGTTTCAGTAAGGGGCATACCTGTGCTGTATACGCGTGAAAGTCCCCATAATCTGTGTGTTGATACAACTCTCACATTCGGGTGTTTTTCAGTTTTAATGATATCTGCCCTTAGAATTGCACTTAAACTATGTGGATAAACAGGAGCAATACACTGAATCTCTACATCGCTAGGAACATTTGATACTGACGAACCTTCCGGAATAACAAGTATTATTTTCTTAGGTTTTAGAAAAAGCTTAACAAGCTCTAAGCCTTGAAGAACTTCAGAAAAATGAACTGATAGTAATGGTTCAGCCCACATAATACCAGGTTCAGAGTTTAGTCCGTTGATAACAAGAGTATCACATTGCTTATTGAATTTCTGTGTATTTACACCCATAGATTTTAAGAATGCAAGAGCATCTTCTTTTGAACCGTTAAGCTTAGCTTTAATTTCATCTTGGCTGAGAGGCGCAATCACTAAATCGTCTTCTTGAGCTTCACAAATTTCTATCTTAATAAAGCGAAAACCCACTTCAGTAACTTTACCTCGCGCAGGAGCGAAAATATCGCCTCTTTGCGGATCCGGATGTTTTGCCATAAGCATTCCCGGATAGATTTGAGCACCTTTTTTTATTTCTTTTTCTACAACATAGCCTGTGTGAAGAATTTGTAAGCCTTTAACTTTTACATTTTCTGTAAAAGGTTGCGTAATGTTGTGCACAAGCTTTAGTTGTGGATCTAAGTGTAAGCGTTTATTTGAAGTCATACTACTATCTCATTTATTTAATGTTTCAAATATGGCGTATTTTATTGCAACCTGTTTACTGGTGGCACTGCGCACATTGGTCAGGTTTGTATGGACCTTTTTGTTCAACTTCATGGCAACCCATACAACTTGCGTGGAATGATGTTATTCTATCCGGAATAAGTTCGTTAGGAGTTACGCCTTCGTGACATGATTTACATGTTGCTTGATCAGGGTTTAGATAATACTCACCTGCTGCAACTTTTTCACGCGAAGTTGGATCACTGTGGCATGACTTACAACCGTCCAAACCTTCGTCGTATAAATCTTGGTGACAAGGCATACAACGCTCATGCACTGCATTTTTGAATGAAGGCATAGGATCGTCAATAGGTGCATAGCCTGTTGAGTGACAGTCCGCACAGTTTTGAGGTTCAGGCTCAATTTCTTCAGTGTGGTGACATGAAGTACAGTCTAACATTTCGCTATGGAAATCATGACCCCAATCCTGAATTTCAAATTGATAGTGGTGACAAGTTGCGCACTGAAAGTCATTGGTAAATAAAGATGTATGTGAAGCAATATATTCTTCATTATAATCAATACCATGACAAGAACCGCAAGATAGAATTTCTGCTTTTGCTTGTTCAATATCTCCACCAACTGCCATTTCGTGGTGACAGGTTACACACTCAATATTATAATTTTCTGCGTGAACCTTGTGGTCGAAAACAACTTTACCGCCTTCATTTTCCAGAAGAATACGAACTGGTTCTTTTTCTGCTTCTTCTGCTGGTGCAAGATAACCAATGCCGGCAACAAGAATAGACAGAACAAAAACCACTAAAATAGGAACATAACGCTGTTGCAATGTTTTTCCCCTTTCCTAAGTTATAACAAAAATAATTTTTCTCGGAATACTTTATATTAAATCTTTAGATTTGAAAAGCAAAAATTTGATAATTTGAATATTTTCTTTGTGAAAAAAGGTACTTATCGAAATTTTAATGCTATTTCCAGTCTTTTCCAATAGTTACATTTGTAATTTTTAAAATAGGCGCTGCTTGTTGTCTTTTAAATTCGGCATTTTTCATTTTCTTTAGGACGTTTATACGTTCCTGATTTGTAAATAAGTGCTCAATTTTAAAAGGATTTATATTATTTTCAAGCATATCTACCAAAAATGAATCTAAAACGGGATAAGGCGGAAGTGAGTCAGTATCTTTTTGATCCGGTGCAAGTTCTGCACTTGGTTCTTTTATAAGGCAATTTGTAGGAATAATCTCTGCACCCTTATAGTTATTATACCATTTACAGAGTTCATAAACTTCTTCTTTATAGAGGTCGCCAATTGGGAAAAGTCCGCCACACGAATCGCCATAAAGAGTGCAGTATCCCATACATTCTTCTGATTTGTTCCCAGTTCCAAGCACAAAAGCAGGCAAAGCATTTGCAAAGCCCATAATAAGAACTGCACGTATGCGCGACTGTAAATTTTGAAGCATTAGTGAATTATTATAGTCAGTTGCTTTATATTCACCTGCAAGAGGATTAAGCAAAGCATGAAAAGCACTCATACATTCATTTATCTGTAAAACCTTGTATTCTATTTTCAAGTTATTTGCCAACTCTTCAGCATCTTTTACACTATGACCAGATGAGTGAGGTGATGGCATAAGCAAGCCATACACATTTTCTGCTCCTAAAGCTTCAACGGCAAGCATCGCTACAAGAGTGGAGTCAATCCCACCTGAAAGCCCTAAAACAGCCTTTGTAAGACCGGTTTCTTTAATATGAGCTCGTATTCCAAATGTAAGGGCTTTGAATATTTTTTCATACTTATCTGTAAATAAAGGAGTGATTATATTTTCATCAAGACAGCAAATATCCGCCTCAAAAGCCTTAGCACGGATTTTTAAAGAAGCATTATTGTCTATATAGAACGACTGACCATTATATATTTCACCCTCAAAAGTATAAACACTATTAAGCCATAAGCATGGTGTTGAAGAATCTTTAACCATTGCATTTACTGCACTCTCTGCTTCTATTTGTCTCGTTAGAGTGTAAGGATTTGCATTATAATGAATATGCAAATCACTTTTCTTAGTAAAAGCTAAATCATTTTTTGAAAAAGAAAACTCTTTCTCAAACAGAGAAAGAGTTGAATTTATAGGCTGTGATTTAACTGCGCCATCGTTTATAATTAGAAGGGAGTCATTTTCGGCTAAAACAAGAGTTAACTTTTTTGGTAGTTTGAAAGATAGAACTTTTAAAGCTTCATCTTTTTCTTGATCCAAAAGAACAGCTGATGCTGAGTTTTTATCTTTATAACTCTGCAAGAAATTGTATGATACAAAAAGCAGTTCACATTCGTGAGAAAGTTTATCTATAAACCCAAGTAAATCATTGACTCTAGCGGAAAGATTTTCGCAAGTTAGCTCTGCTTGAAAGAAAGAAATCATAAGCCTATCCTCTTTTAAATATACTGAAGTTTTTTGCTAAAAAGCACCTTTAAATAATTATCTTTATTTTAAATTTTTGCAAGATAAAAATAATCAAATCGAATTTGACTTTTTTGTAAAAAAGCTATATTCTCACAAATCAGATTTTAAAATAAAAAAATTATTATATTTGTAAGGGAACAGTATGTCACAACAAAAAAAATCACAACAACTAAGTTCAACTCCGGCTACAAACTCAATCGATAAAAACAGACTAGACATACAGGATATAGAAAAACTCAGTAAAGAAGAACAACACGCACTTCTTCAAGAACTACAAAGTGAACTAAAAGCTGAAACTTCAGCAGAAGCAGCTCCTCTTTTAGAATTTGTTCTTAAAAACATTTCAAAAATCATTTTCTTTATTGTTGTAGCTATTGTTGCAATTGCAGGATGGGGTATTTATCAGTGGAGAACTGAATCAACCTTTGCAGAACAACAAGTAAAGTTCCAACAAATTCTTGATATTCAAGATGCGAATGAAAGACTTGGTGAGTTAGGCGAATTTGCTCAAACTGCTCCAGAAGATTTCAAAATCTATCTTCTTATCGAAGAAGCAGGCGCAGCGACTGAACTTCAAAAATATCCTGTTGCTATCGAAAAACTTAAAGAAGCTATTCACCTTGATGCAAACTCAAGCCTTACAATCAGCTTGAATCTTGCTCTTGTTGACGTTTATCTTATGAATAATGAAGCAGCTAAAGGTCTTCAACTCATGGAAGACTATATTAAAGTAGCACCAAAACAAATTTATTCAACAATTCTAGAAGAAATTGCTGTGCTTGCTGAAATTTCAGGTAATACAGAAAAAGCAATTGCAAGCTACAAAGAACTTGTTGAAAAAACAGATATCGGTTCTGCTGAAGCTGTTGCATACTATAAAAACAGAATTGCTAAACTTTCTAAATAATTATAAAATATGATAACTGATACCGTCACCAATCTTATAGATACATTAAAAGTTGTAACTGCTCAATTCAATTACGAACAACCATTGCAAGCGCAATTAAGTTCTGTTCTTGAAGCATTGGCAAATTCCCATGGCTTTGTGCGCCCACATATTGTTTTATTTGATCCTGAAACAGGTCTTTTAAAGCTTCGAGTTGCTCAAAATGAACCACGCAGAAATCATGAAGAATATGCACCCGGCAAAGGGATTACAGGGCAAGTATTTGCAACTGCAAAATCTATAATCGCACCTAAAATGTCACAAGATAAAACCTTGTGTAATCTGCTGTTTACAAGAACTCAAAAGGAATTAGATGAACTAGCTTTTATCTGCGTTCCTATTTTTGCGGCTCCTTCACTTTCTGATGCATCCTTTGTTCCGCGTGAAGTATTAGGAACTCTAGGAACAGATTCAATTTCTCTAAATATTGAAGATTTAGAGGTAAGACGCCAGTTTCTTGAAGTATTAGCTAACTTAATATCAATGCAAGTTGCATACTTCCAAACAAAGAACTTTCAGAATAATCTACAAGGGAATCAAAATACTGAACTACCAACAGAAACTCTACCTTTTGTTGCACATTCAAAGAAAATGAAACTCTTACTTGAACAGGCGAACGCTTTTGCTTTATCTTCATCACCGGTGCTATTATATGGTGAAAAAGGTGCAGGTAAAGAATATTTTGCAAGACGTATACATTCGCTTAGCCCGAAAAGATTTCTTCCTTTCACAATATTTTATGCTGATAATACAAGCAACGATATTAATGAAACAATAAAATCTATGTGTGGATATGTGAAAAATGCCTTCCCAAGTGCACTACAGACAAAAAAAGGAATTTTTGAAGCAAGCGCACACGGCACTTTATATATTGATTCGATACATAAACTTCCGCTAGAAGCGCAAAAAATCCTTCTTAAAGTCCTTACTGAGGGCGCAATAACACGTATTGGCAGTGAACAATCAGTGCAATTAAGTATGCGTATTATTGCATCAACAGACTCAACTTTGGATGATCTTGTAAGAAAAGGTGACTTCCTAGAAGAACTTGCACTTCGCTTAAAATTCCAGCACACGACACTTCCGCCATTGCGTGAACGTAGAGAAGATATAATTCCTCTTGCTGAATTTTTCCTTAAACAAGATGCTCAAGAAAAAGAAAATACAGATGTAAAACGTATCTCTTACCCTGCTATTGAGCTCTTATCTTCCTATTATTATTCAGGTAATATCCCAGAACTTAAGGCAAGCGTTCTGCACGCTATAGAACATTGTGAAGATAGTGTTATCCGTGCGACGGACCTTCCGCCTTCTATTCAAACTGCAAGCAGTACAAATACAAAATCTGATTTACCGCTCACAGAGGCTGTTAGCAATTTTGAAAAAGAACTTATTGTTGATGCTCTTGTAAAGGCAAACGGTAATATGTTTAAAGCGGCACAAGATTTAAAAACATCATACAGAATTATCAACTATAAGATTAAAAAATATAACCTTAATGCTAAGAAATATACTAAAGGCTAGATAGAATTGATATATCTAAAGCCAGTTTCTAGATATCTTTCTTGAGAGAGGAAACATATTCAATAAAAAGAGTAAGTTTTCTCTCTTTTTTTATAGCTTATTTTCTTATAGGATATGTTTTTAAATTAATTCTTTTGCATTTTTTCTGAATTTAGAAACACTTTCTAAAAATTCACGAATATCCGCAATAACTTTTTCATAAGTTTCGGGATGATTTATAATCTGATGTTTTTTAGATTTTGGATCTTCAATCGTATACATTTTAAGAGTTTTCTTCTTTGAGGAAACTCTTTTTGTTATTTCAAACGGATTTGAATCAGGAACCGTTTTATCATCAAAAGCTTGCAATGCTAGAACCGGCACTTGAATTATATGTAAGTTTCTACGTATTTCACGCATCGCAACAAAAAGTGAATCAAGCTGAGGAGGATAGTAGTAAGTTTCTTTTCCATTTTCAGCTTTTTTACCTGTCAGTGTGCTTTTTGCAATTTTAGGAATAAAGCTTTTTGTAAGAGGTGCTAGAAAACAAAGTTTATTTGTAATTTCAATTGGATAATATCTGTTTATGTAAATAGGAGTTGAAAGAGTAACTATTGATTTCACCCACTCTTGATACTTTTGAGTAAGAGCAAGAGCCAATAATCCCCCCATAGAGTGCCCTACAAGGTTGATTTGATATCCCTCATTTTTATATGCGAGAAACTGCTTTTCTACAGATTTGAACCAATCGTCCCAAAAATAGAGCATAAACTCATCAGGAGTTGCATTATCATGACCGATAATCTCAACATTATGAATAACATAATCGTGATTTTGAAAAGCATCTTCAAGAAGAGACATATCCTCTTTTACGCTCATATACCCATGAATAAGAAAGAGTACTTCTTTTTTCATTTTATAACTCCAGTGCTAGTTTATCCTTGGCAATACAACTGTTTTTTTTAGACTAAAGTAACAACTTTATTTTGTAAACAATTACTCTTTTTATTGAGGAACAAAATAAAAAAAGTAAGGTTTCCAAAGGAAATTATTTCCGTGGGAAAAGTTCCCTTGGTCGCCGAAGGCATCTCCATAAAAATTTACCCTACAACTGAACAAAGCGGTTTTTGTGCCACTCTAAACCAAGATGGTATTGAGTAAAGGCATCAATAACTTTTCCATACTGTTGTGCTATAAATATCGGAATTTCTTCATCTAGCCATACATGAGGCGAATAGTTTTGCACATCTTGCAAATAATTGAGAGTTTCTCCTGAAATATCTATATGCATTGCAGTTGATAAAGACTTATGCTTACAATCAGGGCAAAGAATACCACCCTCTTGTACAGAAAAAACTGACGGAGTATTATATATTCCACATTTGCAGCGTACGCATGATGTGATGTTTGGCGCATATCCTTGAATACAGCCAAGTTTAAAACGAAAAAGTGGAGGCATTAGAGCCGCTTGCTGAGAAAATTGTGGGAGTCTTTTAAGAAAATCAAGTACGAAGTCATAACTAAGTTCACTTGTTTCAGGCGCAATATTTAGAGCCTCAACAAAGCGGAGGCAATTCATACCAATCCCTACAAGTTTCCAGTCGTTCCTAAATTCAAAAGATTCGATAAGTGAAGTTTCTTGAAGTTGGAGAAAAGAATTTTTTCTACTTTTTTCAATAGTTACGTGTACTATATTAAATACATCAAGACAACCCGCAAAACGCCTTCTGCTCTTACTTGCGCCAAAGGCAAAGGCAGTGCATATTCCGGATTGTCTTGTTAATAGACGAACCCACGCATCATATTCTCTAAATTTTCCAACATTTAGAATAAGTGCGACATCGTGCATAATATTATAATTCTACAGCCTCAAAGGTTGCGAGCACTGTATCATCTTTTTTAAGTTTGAGGATAGAACCTTGAAGAGAATAACTATTTACCTCTGCAAGATTTTGTAGATATTCACGAGCTTGAGTTTCAATATCAGTAGGACAAAGTCTCATTGTGCTCCCTCCAAGTGCGATTGAAAGAGCGCTATTTTCGCCTTCTTCCCAATTGAAGAAGAAAGTATTACACCCATCAGAACCACCACCTTCTCCATTTGGTTTCCCTTTTGGATTTGAACGGATTATAAGATGAGGTTGAGCATCTTCGGTATAAATAATATTTTTACCATCTTGGTGAGTTAATCTCCAGTAAGTATCTTGAAGAGCTGAAAGCTTATCAGAACTATTACAAAGATTTGTTTTACTTACTTTAATAATTTCTTCAATATGAAATTCTTCTGAACGAAGGAATTTTACAAGCATTTGAAGATGAGTATTTTCACCTTCTTTAAGATAGCTTGAAAGTTCTTGAGTGTTTCCGGTTAAAGGATAAAACTTTTCTAATCCGCATGGTTGAACTTCGTAAGTATTTCCATTTTTTCTTACACTTCCAATAATTGAAAAGGAGCGTGTTTCAGAGCCTTTTTGTTCAAAAGGAGTAAACTTCATTGCTGGAAGCTCCGGAAAATGCGGTAATGAATCAAAAGTTATGCTATTATCAACTTGAACAGTACCTATAACTGTTTCTTCTCCGGCAATAAGAAGTTCTATGCTATGCCCTCTATCAATTTGATTCCAGTGTCCCCAAGTGATATATTCTTCATCTTCATTTGAATCAACAGCTTGTTGCACAAGAAAAAACAAATGATGATCTTCTAAATATAACTGCGCAGAGTGTTGATTTCTAAACGCTGTTTTATGGAAATAGGAATAAGCAAGTGGAGGTGAAAGAAGCTCAGGAGCTGTTTCTTCCGGCATTGCTCGTACAAGGCGAATCGGTTGAAGCTTCATACCTTGTAAAATGATAAGAGGCTCTGCAGTGCTGAAAATTGCATTTTCTTTATAATAAACTACAGCTGAAAGTCTAAGTGGAAGCTTAGGATTTGCTTTTTTTGCTTCATAGTAAGTTGAGAATTTTATTGGAAGATTACCAATTTCTGTATGAAGAGTATCTAAAATAGGTTCTTTACTGCCGTCCTGAGTAATTCTTATACGAAGAGTAACTTCAGGTGGAAGAGCCATACGTTCAAGTATAAAGAATTCACCTTGTAAAGAAACAATTTCTTCACTTGATTTTTCCCAAGTTTTTTGTAAACCATCTTGATTTTCAAGAGTAATACGTGAACTTCTTATATTTTTGAAAGTCCAAACTTGAGAGCTTGGCGGATTTGCCGGAGAATCTAAAAAGTTTAAAATAAGTGTGTTTCCTTGAAGTTTCCAAGTGTCACCTGAAGCACCACTCTTATTGAGAGTTGTAAGCTGACCGGACATATCAAGAATATAAATACTATCATCAACCTCCCATTCTCCAATAACTGAAGATGGGCTAATTACTGTATCGCTTGTAATTGCAGAGTGTGATGAACAGCCATGAATGCTTACTACAAGCGGAAATAAGATACAAATACTAATTAAAAGTCTATACATATTAATCCTTTCTACTTTATTACACTAGAGCTACAAGATCATATTCTTTTGTTTCTATGATTTCAGCTCTAACTATTTGACCCGGTTTAATATTTTCACCGCTTACATAGGTTATGCCGTCAACCTCCGGCGCTTGAAACCATGTCCGTGCTGAATATAAACCTTGCCAGTCCTCAATTGGTGTGTCAATGAGAAGTTCCTCATTTGCTCCCAAATATGATGATAAAATTTCTTCGCTGATTTCTGCTTGAATTTCCATAAGATTATCACGACGCCACTCTTTTGTAGCATCTTCAACTTGATTCGGCATATCAGCGGCTTTTGTGCCCTCTTCTGCTTGATAGGCAAATACTCCAAGATTATGAAAACGTACATCTTCAACAAATTTACATACTTTGTCGTAATGAGTTTCATTTTCACCCGGAAAACCAACTATAAGTGATGTTCTTAAAGCGGCATGAGGCATATAATTTCTGATTTTCTCAACAACAGCATAAGGGTCAGACGCAAAAGGTCTACCCATATTTTTTAGAATATCTTCGTGTGCGTGTTGTAGTGGAACATCAAAATACGGGAGAAGTTTTTTATCTGCTTCTGCCATAAATTTTAATAAATCGTTTGTAAGACCTGATGGATAAAGATACATAAGACGAATACGTTCAATATCACCAATACTTATAAGACCTTCAAGAAGCGGGCGTAAATCTTTTCTTGATTCAGTAGGGTCAGAATCTCTCCAAGATGTAACGTCTTGCGCAACAAGCACAATTTCTTTAACGCCTTGTTTTGCGGCTCTTCTTGCTTCATCAACAAGGAAGTTTTTAGAGTAGGAAACGTGTTTGCCTCGAATTGATGGAATTGTACAGAATGAACATCTGTGTTGACAGCCTTCACCAATCTTAAGCCATGCATATGATGGAAGTGTGCTTATCAAGCGATTTTGTTCTACTGTAGGAATTTTAAGTGCATGGCAAAGTTGTTCTGACCATGTTTCAAGTTCATCTGGAGAAAGCCAAAGATCAACCTCCGGAATTTCAGCTGATAAATCTTTTTTATCAAATCTACCTGTAAGACAGCCAGCAACAACAAGGAATGGTCTTGTTTCCATTTCATTCATATCTTCAACTGCGCTTATAATTGTGCGAACAGTTTCTTGAATGGCAGGTGCAATAAAAGCACAAGTATTGATAAGGATAACTTCTGCATCGAAGCAGTCTTCAACCATTTCAACTTCCGGCATAGAACCAAGAAGTCTTTCAGTGTCAACCCTATTTTTAGGGCAACCTAGACTAATTGAAAAATATTTCATAATTTCTTTTTTCTTTATTTTTTCTTTTCTGGATAAACGATTCTTTGGTGGAATAATCCATTTAGATTTCGTGTAAACGCATCTGAAAGCATAGATAAATCTCTGAAAGTTAGTTCAGATTCATCAAGCTGACCTTCTGCATAAATACCTTGAACTATAGTGTTAACATGAGACTGAATACGTGCCGGTGTTGGGTCAAAAAGTGTACGACTAGAAGCTTCAATCGCGTCTGCAAGAATAAGAATAGCGGCTTCTTTTGATTTCGGTCTTTCATAAGGATAGGAATAATCGCTCTCTTGTGGAGGTTCACCTTCTCCTGTATGCGTATTTACAGCTTTATTATAAAAATAGGTTATACATCTATTCCCGTGATGCTGTCTAATAATATCAGTAATTTCCTTACCAAGATTGAACTTTTCTGCAAGCTCAACACCTTGTTTTACGTGAGAAATAATAATAAGCGCACTCATAGCCGGAGCAAGAGTATCATGCTTATTTGGCATATTAATCTGATTTTCAATAAAGTATTCTGGGCGAACAATCTTACCGATATCATGATAAAGAGCCGCAACCTTACAAAGCAAACTATTTGCATTAATTGCTTTTGCACCTGCTTCAACAAGATTTGAAACAACAATAGAGTGATGATATGTTCCAGGAGCTGTCATCATAAGTTCTTGAAGAAGTGGTTGCTCTAAGTTCATAAGTTCCATAAGTCTGAATCTTGTTGTGAGGTTAAAGAACATCTCAACAATAGGACTTAATGCAAATATGATAAAGAGTGATAAAACAGAATTTAAGCTTGCTGCCATCATAACAGTTGGAAGAAGTTCAAATTCAACGGCATTAAATAAAGCCGCTCCAAGAGCAAATATATTTTGCCCCAAGAAAAGAACAAGTGTGCTTGCAACAACATCTTGTCTACTTTGGGAACGCAGAATAAGCAAAGTATTAAACATTGCACTTAAGAAAAAGAAGATAAATAGTGCAATATTTCCACATAAAAATAAAGTGGTAAACAAGGAAAGAAGTATTCCTATACTAAAGAAACGCCTTGCTGAATATACCAGAGCCGATAAACCTGCTGCCCCCGCTACTGGGAAAGCAAAAGCCCATGTTGATACTTGTTCCATTGTAAGACTTTCTTGAAAAAACCAACCAAGAAGCCACGCACTTGCACCAAATAAAAGAAGCAAGAAGCTAAAGAATACTTGTACTCTTGGATATAAACGTGTACCCGTTAATCCGGCAGGGGAGAAGAAAAGTCCATAAACAAAACCTAAAGATACAATAAAAATACCGGCTACTTTTGCAATATCAATATTTCTGGAAGAAAATTTATAAAGAGCCTGCATTTTTAGCTGTTGTTCACGGCTTACCAAGTCACCTTCTGCGGCAATAAGTTCACCTTTTTGAATATAGTAATAAACAGGTGGTATTGCAGAAACAACGTTTGTTGCTCTTTGCATGGTCACTTGATTATTCATTTGTAGTGTAGGAACTGCTAAGGATTCCATAAGAGCAAGCAATACTCTACGTTCTTCTTGAGTTATGTCAGCATTTCTCAATTCTTGTCCAATACTTAGATAGAATGAACTCAAGTCAGGCAGTGGGTGATTATTAGGAACAAGTAAAGATTCTGTTCCTGTTTCGGTATCGCGAACAAGAATAGCTGTTGGCTGCGTGCCTAGCTGATTTTTATCTGCAAAGATACCTTGTAGAAGAATGTTTTCTGCAAAAGGAAGAAGCTTTTCTGTAAGATATGTTTGAATTTCGTCAAACGAAAGAGCTGAGAAGAAGGCTCTATCAAAGTCAGTTCCGTGTTGCTTATTAAAAGCACTTTGTATTTGATTTAGGCTATCAATATCACGCCCGAGTGAAGAAATGCTTGTAAGCAAACCAAGTGTATTTTCTCTAAATTTCTGAACTTTTCTTTTATCAAGGTCAAAAATTAAGGGTTGTAGAGCCATGGTTTGATCACGTCTTAGCTGAGTTGCGTGCGGATCTTCAATTTTCAGTGTGCGTTCAGCGTAAACATTGCTTTTTGCTGTTTCGCCGGCCATAAAAAGAGAATTACTCTGCTCGTGGTTTATACCTGCCAATAAGGAAAGTATTAGAACCGCAAAGAATATACTCCATGTATACAAACCTGCATAGTGATACGCAAGTGAGTTTTTAAGAAGTAGATAAATCTCTTTTAAGCTAAAGCTATTTTTTTTGGTGTTTATCATAAGCACTTACAATGCGACTCACCATAGGGTGACGCACTACATCTTTATTTTGGAATTTATATATTCCAATACCTTGTGTATCTTTTAATATATCAAGACTCTCAACAAGACCAGAACGAACAACACGAGGAGCCCATTTACCTTGTTGAACATTATCATAGACAGGTGTTGGTGGCAAGTCAATTTGTGTAACGTCGCCGGTGATTACCATTCTTGAGCCAAATCCCATACGAGTTAAAAACATTTTCATCTGTTCAGGCGTAGTATTTTGTGCTTCGTCAAGAATAAGGAATGCGTCTGAAAGTGTTCTACCACGCATAAAGGCGAGAGGTGCAATTTCAATCATACCGGCTTCTTGTCTTGCTACAAATTGGCTATGCCCAAGCATTTCATCAAGAGCATCAAAAAGAGGGCGAAGATAAGGATCAACTTTATCTGTCATAGTACCGGGTAAGAAACCAAGCTTTTCGCCGGCTTCAACCGCAGGACGAGTAAGAATAATCTTTTTTACTCTCTTAGTCATTAAATAATGCAGACCCATAGCAACGGCAAGATATGTTTTACCTGTACCGGCAGGTCCAATACCGAAAACTATCTCATTTTTTTGCATTAAATCAATATAGTTTTTTTGTGAGGCATTACGTGCAATAATAGTTTTTTTCGGAGCTTTAATCACAGTATAGTTTGTGAAAGTTGAACCTATATTTGCATTTGGAGTCTCACTCAAAAGACTATAAGCCTGTTCAAGCATCTCAGTTTTGACAATAAAACCATCTTTTACAAGAGCATAACACTGTGTAAAAACATTTGCTATTGCATCGAGTTCTTTTTGTGTAATGTTCTTATCAAGTGACTTAATAAATAGCTCATTTCCCATTGAGGAAATCGCAGTGCCTGTTAAATCAGCCATAAAGTCTAAATGACTATTTAAAGGACCAAATAAAAGGCTGGCATATTCATTATTATCAAAAGTGAGATGAGCGTGTTTTTCTTTCATAAATTACTCTTAAAATTGTGAAAACAAATACTTCTATACTCTTATGGCATAAGAGCACGAACTTTTTCTAAATCTTCTGCTGTGTCAACACCGATTGAAAAATGTTCTGTAGTTACAACATGAATTTGTATATTGTTTTCCAAAAGCCTGAGCTGTTCAAGCTTTTCTGTTTCCTCTAAATAAGAAGGTTTTAGCGATGTAAAAAGTTTCAAAATATCGTATCGGAAAGCATAAAGACCAACATGAGCATAAAAATCTAATCCCGAATCAGGTTCGCCGTCTCTATTATGAGGAATAGGGGAACGGGAAAAATATAGTGCATTGCTATTAATGTCAAGCGTGATTTTTACCGTGTTTGGCGATAAAAAGCGTTCTTTATCTTGCAAAGTATTCAATTTATGAGCTAAAGTTGTAACTTGCACCCCTGGTTTTTGTGAAAATGGTAACACAAGCTGATTCAACATTTCAGGATTAAGGAGTGGTTCATCACCCTGTATATTAATGAGTATTGAATTATCCGGAAGTTTTAGTATATCAGCTGCTTCTCTGATTCTATCAGAACCAGAATTATGATCAAAGCTCGTCATAACACATGGAACATTATATTTTTCTGCGCTTTCTTTTATTCTTTCATCATCTGTAGCAAGGTAGACTTTCTTAATATTCGCCATACTAGCTTGTTTATACACGTGCCAAAACATAGGTTTACCATTGATTTCAGCAAGAGGCTTTCCCTCTAATCGTGAGCTTTTATATCGTGCTGGTATTATTCCGTAAACGTCCATAATTAAAGCATTCCTTTACTCGTGAATAAGCCTTATTATCTCCTATTTTTATAATAAAGTCAATCTATGATATTTTTGTCCTTACACCTAGAACAAATGAATTTAATTCATTCTTATTAAATGAATAACCCTTCCATTAATCTGTTGACTAATGAAAGGGCTATTTACTTTACTTCAGTAAGATCATCTTACTCCAACGCCACAGGAAGTAATTTTTTTGAAAACAACTTTTCTGTTCGACGAGGAACGAGTCGGAAAGAAATAGGGTTTCCAAAGGGGATTATCTCCTTTGGTCGCCGAAGGCATTCTTTAACTCTTACTCCCATTCGATTGTTGAAGGTGGTTTTGGAGAGATGTCATAAACAACTCTGTTTACACCTTTAACTTCGTTAATGATACGGGTAGACATGCTTTCAAGGAGTGATTCAGGTAGGCGTGACCAGTCTGCGGTCATAGCATCTACTGAGTCAACAGCTCTGATTGCGATAACGTGTTCGTAAGTTCTGCCATCACCCATAACACCAACGGTTTTGAGAGGAAGAAGAACAGCGAAACCTTGCCAAATTTTGCGATAATATCCGCTTACACGTAATTCTTCTTGGACAATAGCATCTGCTTTACGAACAATAGATAAACGCTCTTCGGTGATTTCACCTAAAATACGAATTGCTAGACCTGGCCCTGGGAATGGATGGCGCCATAAGATACTGTCAGGAATACCAATTTCAGCGCCCACTTTACGTACTTCATCTTTGAAGAGTTC
Source organism: uncultured Desulfovibrionaceae bacterium (assembly GCA_964369185.1). Taxonomy (GTDB): domain Bacteria; phylum Desulfobacterota; class Desulfovibrionia; order Desulfovibrionales; family Desulfovibrionaceae; genus CAYJAZ01. Next base: position 13,645 of record CAYJEN010000003.1, on the reverse strand, counting down.
ACGTAAAGGTTCAATGAGTTTCATATTCATTTTTTCAGGTAATCCGCCCACGTTGTGGTGAGATTTAATAACTGCTGATGGACCTTTGTGTGAGATTGACTCAATAACATCAGGATAAAGAGTACCTTGAGCAAGCCATTCTACATTAATACCGGCAGCTTTCAATTTCTTTGCTTCTTCATCAAATACTTCAATAAAAGTATAACCGATGATTTTACGTTTTTCTTCAGGATCATCAACGCCTTTTAATTTGTCTAAGAATAATTTAGATGCGTCAACAAAGTTGAGGTTTAACTCAAAGCTATTTTGTAGAAGGTCAACAACTTCTTTTCCTTCGCCTGTACGTAATACGCCGTTATCAACGTAGATACAGTGAAGTTGTTTACCAATTGCTTTATGAAGAAGAACCGCTACAACTGTAGAATCAACACCGCCTGAAAGAGCACAGATAACATGACCGTCACCAACTTTTTCACGTGTTTCTTCAATTACACGGTCAACAAAGCTATGCATTGTCCAGTCAGCTTTAAATTTACAGATTTCAAAAAGGAAGTTCTGTAACATTTTTTCGCCTTCAACTGTGTGGTGCACTTCCGGGTGGAATTGCACTGCATAAATATTTCTTTTATGATCAGCCATTGCAGCAATTGGAAGAGTAGGAGTTTTTGCAATAATTTCAAATCCTTCAGGCACTTCGCTTACTACGTCACCATGACTGTTCCAAACACGAGTAACTTTTTCTACGTTTTTGAAAAGTGGTGATGAACCATTTAGGTATAAATCAGCAGGGCCGTATTCTCTTTTGTGTGACTGTGCAAGTTCTCCGCCCATGTTAAGAGCAAGAAGTTGCATACCATAACAGATAGCAAGAACAGGAACATTAAGTTCAAGAATTGCATGATCGAATGTAGGTGCATCTTCTTCACCAACTGATGCAGGACCACCGGAAAGAATAATAGCTTCCGGATTTGCAGCCTTTAATTCTTCTGCTGTCACATTACATGGTAAGATTTGCGAATAAACACCGGCTTCACGTACTCGGCGAGCAATCAGCTGAGTTACTTGTGAACCATAGTCTATAATAATTACTTTAGTAGACATATAAACCTTTCTTATTTTATAAGGATATTATAATGTTATAATGAACAAAATTAATTTTAACCCTATGAAGAGCATTTTTAATTCTGTCGTAAATCCTTCTAAGTTTAAAGAAAATTTCTTTACTTCAACGTAAAAGGAATAATTTTTTTTGAAAAACCTTTTTCCTTTTTTCGAGGAACGAGAAAAAAGAAAAGGGGTTTGCAAAGGGAATCATTCCCTTTGCCCGTCGGAGACAAAAAGAAAATTACTCTACACGATAGTTAGGAGCTTCTTTAGTGATGATAACATCATGCACGTGACTTTCACGTAAACCTGATGAACTAATTTCAACAAATGTTGCGGTTTTATGAAGAGTATCAAGATCTTTTGCACCGCAGTAACCCATACCGGAACGAAGTCCACCGATTAATTGATAGATAGTTTCAGCAACAGGTCCTTTATAAGGAACACGTCCAACAATACCTTCAGGAACAAATTTCTTTGATTTTTCTTGGAAATAACGATCGGAAGAACCATCTTTCATAGCGTCGATTGAGCCCATACCACGGTATACTTTATAAGTACGTCCTTGATACAACATAGTTTCACCGGGGCTTTCTTCAGTTCCGGCAAAGAGTGAACCTGCCATGATTGTATTAGCACCAACAGCAAGAGCTTTTACAACGTCACCTGAATATTTAATACCACCATCACCAATGATACATTTATCAAATTCTCTTGCCGCACGAACAGCTTCTGTAATCGCAGTGATTTGTGGAACGCCAACACCTGAAACAACACGAGTTGTACAGATAGAACCAGGCCCGATACCAACTTTAACAGCATCTGCACCGGCTTTGAATAGAGCTTTAGCACCTTCATAAGTGGCAACGTTACCACCAACAATTTGTGCATTCGGGAAGCTTGAACGAACTGTTTCAATAGCACGTAAAATATTTACTGAGTGCCCGTGTGCTGAATCTAAAACAAGAACGTCAACACCGGCAGCAAGAAGTTCACTTGCTCTTTCTTCGCAGTCCTTACCAACACCTAAAGCACCGCCAACACGTAAACGACCTGATGAGTCTTTACATGCATCCGGATATTTTTGAACTTTATCAATATCTTTCATAGTGATAAGTCCTTTAAGTTCACGATTAGCGTCAACTACAAGGAGTTTTTCAATACGATGCTTATGAAGATGTTCTTTCGCTTCTTCAAGTGTAGTTCCAACTGGAACGGTTACAAGCCCTTCGCTTGTCATAACTTCACTTACTAAAACTTTATCAATATCTTGAACAAAGCGAACGTCTCTGTTTGTAAGAATACCAACAAGTTCGTTATTGCGTACAACAGGAAGACCGGATACTCTGTAGTCAGACATTAAAGAGAGTGCAACTCTCACTGAGTCTTCTGGTCTCACAGTTACAGGGTCTAAAATCATACCGCTTTCAGACTTTTTAACTTTTTCAATTTCAAGTCTTTGGCGTTCGATACTCATATTTTTATGAACAATACCGATACCACCGTTTCTTGCCATTGAAATTGCCATTGCTGATTCTGTTACAGTATCCATAGCCGCTGAAAGAAGTGGAATACCTAATTTTATTTCTGGCGTAAGATAGGCACTTACGTCGATCATATCAGGTGTTACTTCCGAATAAGACGGCACCAATAGTACATCATCGAATGTTAGTGCTTTTTCAAGAAATGTAGCCACAAAAAACTCCTTGCAATAAATTATTGAATAAAATCAAATAGTTATTACCTGTTATACTGGTTTTTAATTAAAATTGTTCAAGTATATATAACCTTGTCAAGAACTAAAGTCAAACATTTAATTAACTAAATTTAAAGTAGACTGGGTTTTTAACTTATAGATTTTATATTTATAATAAAGAAAAGCGCAACCTTTATAAAAACTTAGCTTTTTCCTTTTTCTTTTAAAAAAATAATATTTTTTTTATTTGTATGTGTTCTCCTTTTTTGGTATGTATTGTGCATTGCATAAATAAAAAACTATAATAGTATACAAAATCAAACTTTATTTGTATACTTTTTAGACAAAGAAACAAATTCCTGTCTAGTTTTTATACAGTTATTTTTTTGGGGATATTCAAAGGGGGATTCATGTCACTTATTTCTATAAGATGTATGTTGCTCACAACCATACTTTTTCTTAGTGGGTGTGCAACTATGATAGAAACCTACCCAACACCGGAAATTGCGTTGCCGGATACCTTTCTTACAGAAAGTGGAACTTCTGAATTTGATAGTTCACGTTGGTGGGAAACATTTAATAGCGAAGAGCTAAACTCTATCGAAGAAAAAGCGCTCGCTTCTCTATTTAGCGATGATAAAAGAAGCGGAAACTTTGACTTACAAATTGCATATACAAGGCTTACTCAAAGTGCCGCAAACCTTAGTCAAAGCCGTTCAAGCTTCTTTCCTCAGTTAGATTATAGAGGAAGTACGGGGCGTACCTTTGAAGATAGTGAAGGAAGTAATAACAGCTCATACTCTGATTCTTTTTCAGGCTCTCTCTCACTTTCTTATGAGTTAGATCTATGGGGAAAAGTTGCTGCTGCAAGTCAAGCTGATGAGTTTAGATATCAAGTTAGTTATGAAGATATGCTCACAACTGTACTTACAGTATCTTCTTCTGTTGCAAATACTTATATTGATATTTTATCTACAAGAGCTGAAATTCAAATACTCAAGGATCAAGTAGAGCTAAACACAACCCTGCTTGAACTGCAAAGAACCCGTTATGGCTTTGGCCAATCAAGTGGTTTAGATGTTTTGCAACAACAAGAGCAGTTAGTTTCTTCGCAATCAGAAGAACCTATTCTAATTGAAAGAGAAAGAGCATACATGGCAAGCCTAGCTCTTCTTACAGGTGAACTTCCTACATATCAAATTGAGCTTACAGAAAAAGAGTTACCAACCCTTCCCCCACTTCCAGCTACAGGTATTCCAGCAGAATTATTAGAAAATAGACCGGATATACGAGCAGCTAAATACGAATTATTAGCCGCTGATAAAGATTTAGCTATTGCAAATCTTGCATATTTTCCGAGTATAAATTTAAGTGTTTCAGAAGCAATTTCCTCTGCGGCACTCTCAGTTCTTCTCAATGATTGGACAACAAGTCTTTTAGCTTCAATCACTGGCGTTATTTTTGATGGTGGATCAAAACTAGCTGAAATGGATAGAAAAGATGCTGCCGCACAAGAAGCCGCAATCAATTACATAAAAACAGTTGCAACCGCTTTAGGTGAAGTAAATACAGCCCTTATGGCTGAACAAGCACAAATAAAGTATCTTGAAAACCTTGCCGAGCAATTTCGCCTACAGAAAGCTGCTGAAAAAGAAGCTCAAATTAGCTATCTAAACGGTGGAGATACATTTTTAAGATATATAACTCAATTACAAAGCCTACAAAGTCTTGAAAAGACTATCTTACGTGAAAAAACGGAACTTTTAAAGTTACGTATAAATCTATATAAATCATTGGGGATTACAATATGAATTTGATAAGAAAATTTCTACCTATTTTACTCATTATAGGTGCACTTGGTGGTGGATATATATTGATATCTTCAAAACCAACTCCTCAACGTAAAGCAGCACCAAAAATTATTCCGCAGGTGCAAGCTATGAAAATTGAAGTAGGCAGTATTCCTATTATCATTGATACTATAGGTACCATCGTTGCTTCACAGGAAATTGATATTACAAGTAAAGTAAGTGGCACTGTTGAAAGCTTAACCACAGGTTTTCAACCAGGTTCAGTTATAAAAAAAGATGACATTCTTCTGCAATTAGATAAAGTAGACTATGAAGTTGCATTAAAGAAAGTTCAAGCAAACCTTGCAAAATCAAAAGCAGATTATCAATTAGAGCAAGGTCAGCAAAGCATAGCGCAATCAGAATACAATAAAATAAAAGAAATTATGCCGGAAGTTTTATCGTCTGACATCAACACAAATCTCACATTAAGAAAACCTCAGCTTGAGCAAGCAAAAGCAAATATGGCAATCTCTCAAGCTGACTTAGACGACGCAAAACTTGACTTAGCTCATACTACTATTAAAGCTCCTTTCGATGCTTTAATAACAAGTCGCTCTGTTTCTACCGGACAACATATTAGCACAAATCAAGTTTTGGGGCACTTAGTAGCTATCGATGAATATTGGGTTGATGTAACTCTTGCAGTTGAAACTCTCTATAATAATAAAATCCTTTCACACGACGCAAAAGGTTTGCCTGTAACAGTTGTTACAAAAGCAAATGAAGAATGGAAAGGCGAACTTATTCAAACAGTTAACGTACTTACAAGCGGTTCACGTATGGGTAAACTTCTTGTTAGCGTTGATGACCCACTTTCGCTTGAACAAAATAAAGGCAAAACTCCCCTATTGATGGGTGATCAAGTTCAAATTTTACTAGAAACAGGAATTTTCGATAATACAATTGCAGTTCCTCGTGCTTCTGTAAAAAATGGCGATACTCTTTGGCTTATTGAAGATAATAAACTAAAATCAGTAAAAGTTAATATCCTTTGGAAAGATAGCAATCTTAGCTATATAGATGCAACTAATATTCCGAAAACAAGCTCAATTTTAGTATCTGACCTTACAAATCCTGTCGAAAATCTTGAAGTTCGCCCTGTGTTTATTGACCCTGACACAGGCGACGTTATTGAAGAATCTACTTCTGAAAGACAAAAGCCACAAGGTGAAAAACCTGAACGCATAAGCGAAGAGAATAGCAATGGATAATAACAATACTCAAAGTCCTGATTTCAGCAAAAAAATTCCTCCGGAGAAAATCTGGACTGGTGCAATTGCTTGGATGACTGAAAACAATGTTGCCGCAAACATATTAATGTTTGCTATGCTCATTGGTGGATTTATTTTTCTTCTTAACACAAAACAAGAAGTTATGCCTCCTTTTGAGGTTGATACAGTATCTATTCAACTCACACTTTCAGGCGCAAGCCCTGAAGAAGTTGAAAAGGGTATGGTTATCGCCGTTGAAGATGCTGTACGTGGTTTGGAATTAGTTGAAAAAGTTGAAACTCGTATCTATACAGGTTCAGCAACTATCACCGCTACTGCTATTGATGGTGTTGACAGGCAAGAATTTCTTAACGATATTCAAAACGAAGTTGACCGCATTAATACTTTTCCCGATGAAGCAGAAGACCCAAATATCACTTTAAATACCTATATTCGAGAAGTTGTCTCCCTTGTGCTCTCAGGCTCTGACGACCAGTTATTCCTACGTGAATGGGCAGAAAATATAAAAAATGAATTTTTAGCTCAACCTGATATTACTCAAGTTGAACTTGATGATTTGTCAGATTTAGAAATTCAAATTGAAATACCACAAGATACTCTAAGAAAGTATGGTCTTACACTAAATCAAGTTGCAAATACAATTAAAACTGCATCTGTTGAACAAGGTGCAGGTTCAATTGAAACTAGCGCAGGTGATATCAACGTAAAAGTTAATGATAGACGTGATTACGGTGATGAATTCGGTCAAATATCAATACTTTCAAACGCTGACGGTTCTCGTGTTTTACTAGAAGATATAGCTACCATCAAAGAAGACCTTGAAGATGGCAAAAGTTGGACAGAATACGATAATAAACCTGCTATTGTTATCACTGTATACCGTGTAGGGAATCAAACACCTCAAATGGTATCAGACGATACTATAGAAGTTATTGAAAAGCTTAATCAGTCACTCCCAGGTGGACTTAACCTTGAAATATTAAGAAACGACGCCGATACATTCTCAGACAGATCTGATTTACTTGTATCAAACGCTGTTATGGGTATTGTGCTTGTATTTGCCTGTCTTGCATTATTCTTAGAACCAAAACTTGCTATGTGGGTAAGCCTTGGTATTCCTGTATCAATTATAGGTTCATTCCTCTTTATTACCCCGTACGGTGAATCTATTAATATGATGAGTATGTTTGCTTTTCTTATCACCCTCGGTATTGTTGTTGACGATGCTATTGTTGTGGGTGAAAACGTGCATATTTGGCGTAGACGTGGATATAACAGAGCTGAAGCTGCTGTATTGGGAACAAAAGAAATTGCAGTTCCTATTGTATTTAGTGTATTAACAAATATTGTTGCTTTTATCCCTATTGCTCTTTTACCGGGCTTTATGGGTATGCTTTATGCTCCACTTGTTCCTGTAGTTTGCGCAGTATTCTTCTGTTCGCTTATTGAAAGTTTATTTGTTATGCCTTGCCACTTAGGGCATGATAAAAAACCACAACCCGGTTCAATACTCTTCAAAATAAGTGCAATTCAAAGAAAGTTTAGTCATGCTTTTACAAAGTGGGTTGAAAATGTATGGGGACCTTTACTCCATAAACTTCTAAAAGCAAAATATTCTGTTGTAGCATTTTGTGTTGCCTTGCTCATTCTTATTGCAGCCTTTGTTGCATCGGGTAGAATGGGTATGGAGATTATGCCGGCTACCGAATCTGATTACGCATTTGCTGAAATCACGATGCCAAGCAGTACCTCTGAGGCACGCTTACGAGAAATTAGCAGAGATCTTTATATTACAGCAGAAGAAGTTATAAACGAAAATGGTGGCCCTGATCAATACAAAGGTGTTTACATAAATGTTAGAGGTTCTAAAGTTCGTGCATATCTAAACCTTATTGATGCTGAATTACGACCTCTCTCAACCTCAGAAGTCACCAGAATTTGGCAACAAAAATTCGGTTCTGTACTTGGCGCTGAAACCATTAACTTCCAAGCAGATAGAGGTGGTCCTGGTTCAGGTAAAGCCTTACAGGTTCGCCTTTCTCACTCAGATGCGAAAGTTCTTGAGAATGCCGCCGATGAACTTGCAAAAGCAATGGCAAACTATCCTATAGTTTCTGATATTGATACAGGCGCAAGTAAACAAGACAGAGAAATACAAATACATCTCACACCTCTAGCAGAACAACTAGGCTTAACATCTCAAGATGTAAGCACTCAACTTCGTTCTTATTTTGAAGGCGTAACTGCTCTTAAGCAACAAAGAGGTTCTGATGAAATCACTATTCGCCTAAGACTACCCGAAGATGAACGTTCAAATGAGGGCTCGCTCCAAAACGTAGTTCTTCGTACTCCATCAAATGAAGAAGTTCTTCTTTATGATGCTGTTGAAATTGTAGAGGGTTATACCCCTGCTATTATTCAACGTACTGATGGGCAAAGAGTTATATCAGTTACGGCAAACGTAACTCCACGTACTGAAGCAGCAACTATTCTTGCCGACATTGAACAAAGCATCATGCCTGATTTAGCTTCACGCTTCCCTGGGCTTACATGGGTGCGCTCAGGTATGCAAGAAGATATTGACGATAGTATGAGTGCTCTATATACAGGTTTAACCCTTGCACTTTTAGGTATTTATGTCCTTCTTGCTATTCCGTTCAAATCCTACACACAGCCTATTATTATTATGATTGCAATTCCTTTTGGTGTTGTTGGTGCTATTATTGGTCACTTAATCATGGGTTATTCGCTTAGTGTTGTTTCATTCCTTGGTATTCTTGCTCTTAGTGGGCTTGTTGTAAACGATTCTCTTGTACTTATCTCATTTGCAAACCTTGAAAAAGATAGAGGGCTTTCTACTTACGACGCTGTTCATAGTGCTGGTGTTAGACGTTTCCGCCCTATTTTGCTTACAACCATGACAACCTTTATCGGGCTTGCTCCAATGCTATTAGAAACATCAAGACAAGCACGTCAGTTAATCCCAGTTGCTATATCTCTTGGTTTTGGTGTGCTATTTGCAACAGTTATTACTCTTGCCTTAGTGCCGGCTCTTTATATTATCTTTGATGATATAAATAAATTCTTCTCAAAGAAGAGATAGCTAAGAGATTTCTTTCCTATAAAAAATACCTTCGGTGACCAAGGGAACTTTTCCCACAGGAATAATCCCCTTGGAAGCCCTATTTCCTTTATCGTCAAAGTAAAGAAATCTTTTCTAGCTAACTTTTACTGTACTGGGAGGTAGTACTAATCATCAGTACTTTATTAAGTGCGTTGAAATTATAAGATTTCCCCTTCTCAAAAAATAATCCCCAAAAAAAAGAGAAACTATTTCTAGTTTCTCTTTTTTTAGCATAATTAGAATATGTTATTATTCAACGATTGTTGCTTTAGTGATAATAACAGGTTCAACAGGAACATCACCGTGGAAGCCATGAGAAGCTGTTTGAACGCCTTCGATAGCGTCAACAACATCTTGACCTTCAACAACTTCACCGAAAACTGCATATCCCCAACCTTGCATTGTTGGTGATGAGAAGTTTAAGAAATCATTGTTTTTTGTGTTGATAAAGAATTGTGATGATGCTGAATGAGGATCAGGTGTGCGAGCCATTGCAAGAGTATATTTGTTGTTTTTCAAACCGTTATCAGCTTCGTTTTGAATAGTATCGCGACCTTCTTTTTGATCCATATCAGGAGTGAATCCGCCACCTTGAATCATAAAGTTTTTGATAACACGGTGGAAAATTAATCCATCATAGAAACCATCTTTAACATATTGTAAGAAGTTTTCACTTGTAATAGGTGCTTTTTCTGCATCAACTGCGATTAAGATATCACCCATTGTTGTTTCAAATTTAACCATTTTTTTAGCTCCCTCCGCTTGAACTTGTGTACCCATCATGAAAAGACAAAGAACTGCAAGTACAAGGCAATTTAGTTTTTTTATCATAATTTTCTCTTTATGTGATGAAGATACTTCATCTAAAAATTTTATTCACTATACACAGAGAAGAAACAAAAGTCTAGAGTATTTTTATATTGATTCAAATTTCTTAGATAGTGATATCAAATCATCTTTAGAGATATTTACTTTCTTAATTTTCTAACATCTCCAACTCTAAGAGTAAACTTTTGAATATCAAAGTATTCAAGAATTGCAATGATATATTTCCGTGAAAGTCCATCAGTAATTTCTTTGAAAGCCGCAGGATCAAGAATTTCATTTGATTGAAAGTACTCACGTGTTTTTTGTTCGTAAGATTTCAGAGTTTCTGTATCGTAATACATGTTTTCAGTAAGCTTTGTAATTTTTTCAGCTTCCACCAACATTTTAAGAAGAGGAAGTGCTTCTTTTGCAGAAATTCCAATTTCTTCCAATATTTCTTTGATATTTGGCGGACTTTTAACGTCTTTTTGTAAAGCTTTGAGAATTTTACTCTGAACTGCTTGCTCATCAACTGCAAGTTTTACTTTAAAATCAGGTAGATGGTATCTATCGTTTGTATAAGCAATCTTATTCGATTTTTGCAATTTATCTAGCACATAAATAGCTAGTTTTTGCTGTTCAGGAGTATTTTTGAAATCTAATTCTTTTGCTTCCACAAGCATGTTTTTGAGCATACCTTGTTGTAAAGGCTCTTTTTCATGGAAGTTTTTTATAAGAGCAATAAAAGCCTCTTCAAGTTTAGAATAGCTTTCTTTTGTGATATATGCTTTATGTTCTTTACTATAGCAAAGGATTTCACCCTTTCCGGATAATCCATTAAGAATTTTATCGAGCTGTTTTGAATTAATTGCTGTCAATACACGTAATTCATCAAATGAACGTCCCTTTTTACTTGATAATTCTATATGACTCAAAACGAATTTTTCAGAGTTTTCATCTTTCAATATTACAAGATTAAGTAATTTTTCTTGTAATTCTGGGGTAAAATCCTTTTTTGTCCAAGAATAATCTATAGGAATGAGTAAAGTTGCCCCTGCAATTGTTCTAAGAGGAGAAGAGGAACGCAGAACAGATTTATCTCCAAACACTCCAACAAAAGGCTTTTTCGCTAAATTTTCATTATTTTTTGGTGGAGTATAGCGAATTTCTGCTAGTGTAAACTCCCCTTTTTCTAGCACTTGTCTATCAAAAAAATATACACGAGCTGAAAGTTCTTTTGCTCCAAAGTGGAAGTGCACTTCTTTTCTATTTGCAATTCCTTGAGGAGAAGAAGATAAACAGTCTAATTTAACAAGCCAAGTGTCACAAGGAAATAGAGAATTAGGCTTAGCTAAAACATCACCTTTTTCAATGTCCTCAAGCGAGCAGTTCGCAAGATTTATTGATATTCTTTTTCCTGATTCAATTTCTTCTTTGCTCTCTCCATGACTTTGGATTGCACGGATTCGAGTTTGAATTTCATTTTTTGGATAAATAGTAAGTTCATCATTTAAAAGAGCTTTTCCCGCAATACTTGTTCCTGTTACTACTGTGCCATGTCCTTTTAGAGTAAAAGCCCTATCAACAGAGAGTCTGAATAAGTCATTTTTTTGTTCTTTTGCAAGTTCTTTATTTAGATGGAGTATATAGTCTTTAAGCTCTTGAAGTCCTGTACCTTTTACGGCAGAGACCGGAAATATAGGTGCATTTTCAAGGCAAGAACCTATAAGAAATTCTTGAACTTCTTCTTTTGCAAGTTCAAGCATATCATCGTCAACCATATCAACTTTAGTAAGAGCGACAAGACCTGTTTTTACGCCAAGAAGATTACATATTTCAATATGTTCTCTTGTTTGTGGCATAACACTTTCATCAGCGGCAATAACAAGCATAACGGCATCAATGCCAGATGCGCCTGCTACCATGTTTTTTACAAACTTTTCATGCCCCGGCACGTCAACCACACCTATGATTTCATTATCAAGGTGCAGTGCTGCAAAGCCAAGTTCAATTGTTATTCCGCGTTTTTTTTCTTCTTCAAGTCTATCACAATCCACCCCTGTTAAAGCCTTAACAAGAGAAGTTTTCCCGTGGTCGATATGTCCTGCTGTTCCGATGACGATTGACATAACTTACTCTTTTTCTCTAATAATTTTAGCACCCAATGCAGAAAGTTTAACTTCCATTTGTTCATAACCTCTATCAAGGTGGTAGATACGTTGGATTTTTGTTTTACCTTCCGCCGCCAAAGCTGCTAATACTAACGATGCTGACGCCCTTAAATCTGATGCCATTACAGGTGCACCTCTAAGTTTATCAACACCACGAATCATAGCTGATGATCCTGTGATTTTGATATCTGCGCCCATTCTGATAAGTTCTTGAACGTGCATAAAGCGATTTTCAAAAATTGTTTCTTCTACAAGGCTTGGAGAATCTGCAATAGACATAATAGCCATCATTTGAGCTTGCATATCTGTAGGGAAACCGGGATAAGGACGAGTTGAAATATCAACACCGCTTATATGACCGTTTGCACGTCTCGAACGGATAAGTCCATTTTCTTCAGTTATTGAAAGTCCCATTGATGTAAGTTTATCAATAGTTGCTTCCATATCGCTAAGTATGCAATTTTCAAGATAGATATCACCATCTGTCATACCTGCGGCAATAAGGAAAGTTCCGGCTTCAATTCTATCCGCCATAACTGAATAAGTTGTTGATGATAAAGAACTTACACCTTCGATTGTAATAATGCTTGTTCCTTCACCGCTGATTTTAGCTCCGCCGGCTCTAAGGAATTTCACAAGGTCAACAATTTCCGGCTCTCTTGCACAGTTTTCGAGAGTAGTTGTCCCCTCTGCAAGCGTAGCTGCCATAATAAGATTTTCAGTACCGCCAACAGTTGGAAAATCAAAATAGATATTCGCGCCTTTCAGTTTTTCGCATTTACCTATGATATAGCCTTCACTAAGTTCAAACTCTGCACCCATTTTTTCAAGCGCTGACAAATGTAAGTCAACAGGTCTTGACCCAATAGCGCAACCGCCCGGCATTGCAACTTTTGCATAACCATTTCTAGCAAGTAATGGCCCAAGACAAAGAACTGATGCTCTCATAGTCTTAACCAAGTCATAAGGAGCTATACTTTCAATTTCTTTTGGTAATACTTCAACAGTATTATCATTAAAAGTTGTTTCACAGCCTAATATTTCTAATAATTTTAGTGTAGTATATATATCACGAAGTTGTGGAACTTCATTTAAAGTAACTTGACCTTCAAAAAGAAGAGTAGCAAATAATATAGGAAGTGCAGCGTTTTTTGCCCCGCTGATACGTACTTTTCCTTTTAAGTTCATTGACTGTTCTATAACTAGTGCGTCCATTTTTTTACCTCATTCAAAGCTTGTTCACATACTTTTACAATATACATCATCTAAGTACAAGTTTTTTCTTATATATAAAAGCAAAATGACTTTGACGATGTATAAAATGCATTAAATATCTTTAGACCTAAGAAACAAAAAAAGCCGACTATTACGTCGGCTGTATTTTTGTGGTGGAAACTACAGGACTTGAACCTGTAACATCCGCCTTGTAAGGGCGGCGCTCTACCAATTGAGCTAAGCTTCCAGTTCGTTTCTTATATGTAAATCATTAAAAAAAGTCAAGCTTTTTTTAATGATTTCAAAATATTTTTTTATCTGTTTGTTTTCATATAACTTTTTTATTCTTGAATTGAGTTTAAACGGCTTGCCATATCGTATAAAATCCCTACAAGCTCTGAACTTGCTTGCTTTATTTGCTCTTGAGATTTATTTTCTGACTC
>CAYJEN010000002.1:0-95247 GCA_964369185.1 uncultured Desulfovibrionaceae bacterium | reverse complement strand
ATCGATAAAACAGATGTTCCGCTTGCTTTGCTCTTGATAAGTTCTTGTATATCAGCTTGTTGCAGATAATGAAACAAATAAAGAGGGTCAATGTTTTTCGCTCGAATAATGACAAACGAGTTCCCCGGTATTACAGGGAGTTTAAGCGATGAATTGTCGTGATAGCCATTTAGTGGACTAAGCTTTAGAATTTCTTCGCTTTCTTCATTTATAGAACTCTTATAAAAACCGACTGTACCAATCGTTGCTTTGCTCCCTTTAAAAGCAAGTACAATATCAAAATCTTGTAAAATAAACTGAGCAAATTTTGCGGAAAAATTATCGACTCTTACAAAATCAGCATCGTCACTTAGATAAAAACCTGTAAGATTATCAATATCTTTGAGTGTAACTTCTCGAAATAAGTTTTCTCCGTACTTCTCGAAATCCTCGTGAGATTTACATTCAGCGGTCACATTTACACGCACGTCCTGACAACGCAAAACCTCTGCATAATCACTCAAAGGTCTGTAGTCTTTGTTTATAGGTGTTTTATTTTGTGCAATATAATAACTAGGCGCAAGTCTTTGACTTACTTCACTTAATAATTCAGAATTTGAAAGTTCTAAATAAACATTTTTGTCTTGTTCACGTATCAGTTTATTGATTTGATATTGCGAAATGTTCGAGTGCTGATGTAGGTCTATCAGTTTGATATTATTATTGTTTAAATTATTTAGAACAAGCAATGCAGGATAATCTTTATTTCCTTCTCGAGTTGGTTGAGCTAATTGAAAAACGCTGTCTATACGATTTTCGGAAAGTAAGTCTTTTCTAATTGATTGATATTCTTCATTACTTAAGAAGTTCCACGATGTATAAATCAAGCTTGTATTAAAATTTTTCATAATTTCAAAGATTTCTTTATCAGCAGAATTTTGCATATACTGAGCAAGAGCGATATGATTTTCTTTTATAATTTCAGTATCTTCAAAGCTCCATTTAATGGAGTCTGACTTCTCTAAGTATTTTTTTATGACTTGAATAAGGCTATCGTCAATATTCTTAAAGTGGACTTCCTCGATTTTACTTTCAAGCAAAAGAAGAAGAGGTAACAGCTCAATATTATTCAAATAAACATTTGAAATAGAAGATGTTTTAACCTGATTATAAAGCGTTGATGCAAGAAATACACAAAGCGATGGCGCAGGAAAAAAGTTTTTGTAGCGCACACGTAGAGTCATTAAAATATAAAATAGATTTAGCTCCTTAGAGAACTTTATATTTGTATTGACAAAATGCTTTTGAATTTCTTCAATATAAAAGTCTGCTTTTTCATTATATTTTTTTAGAAAATGACAAAGAGCCTCAACAAGTGAAGCAGAACTCGGCAAAGAGTCAAAAACTTCTTTTGTTATGACCCTATAATCTTTTAAAAATTCTCTATCATAATATATCATACTCTTAATTTACCCTCTTAATTTTCTCTTGACAAGAAAAAGATTTTTCCCTATTTATAAAAAAAAGACAATCACTACCTAATATTTTTTAGAGTATTTGATTCTCTTTGTCAAGTTTTGAAATTTTGAAAATAAATAAAAAGGAGTTTTAATATGCAAACAGCAATAATCGATGAAAATGGAACACAAGTAGGTCGTATTTTAGTAAATCATGAAGAAATACAAACAGTTCTTTTAAGTGATGATATTTTAAAAACAAACCTTAGAGAACAGTATCTGTTTGGATTTTTTGACCCTGAAATACTACCTATCGAGGATATGGATTTCAGCTGTCTTATTCTTTATAATAGCGAAGAACTTGCTGAAAGATACTGGAAATATGACCCTAGTGACTCTTATGATGATATTTCTGACTATTAATAATAGGAATCCTATATGCGACCTTCAGAAAAATTGAAAGAAAAACTATCTGAACTTATTGAAATTATCAAGAATAATGAATATTTCTATAATCTTAGAGTTTTTGGTTCAGTAGCAAACGGAACTGACACACAAGAGAGCGATATTGACTTTTTGGTAGATGTAAGTCCTGAGTGCAGTCTTATAGACTTTATCGCTTTTCAGCAAGAACTTGAAAAAATACTGCAAATTCGTGTCGACTTAGTTGATTCTTCTAGAATAAATCCAGTAGTGAAAAAGACAATAAATAAAACTATTTCTATCGGGTAAAGTTTCGCTTACTATTGGATTCTTTTTTGGAATTCTGATTTTTTATTGATTAATATCGCCAATAGGATTTCTTTTTTTGTTCCCGTTTCAATGACTTTTTTTTTATAATTGGCTTTTTCTCAAACGGGGAGATGTACAAAGTAGAGAATATAGAAGTTTGAGTACCATATAAAACTACACTATTCTCAAACTAGCTTTACCACTTAAAACACCCGAAGACGGTTTGAGTACCATATAAAACTACACTATTCTCAAACCTAATTTACTTGATAAAGTATATCAAAAAGGTTTGAGTACCATATAAAACTACACTATTCTCAAACAGTGGCTGGCGAAAGGATAGGGCAATGCTGGTTTGAGTACCATATAAAACTACACTATTCTCAAACCCTCGGAGCCGTTACAGAGGGGCTAACAGGTTTGAGTACCATATAAAACTACACTATTCTCAAACACTCCAGTATCCTATTCATTCTCAAAACTTGTTTGAATACCATATAAAACTACACTATTCTCAAACACCACCATTCGCAAAAAGGAAGAAGAACAAGTTTGAGTACCATATAAAACTACACTATTCTCAAACATAGCTTCGCCCATCTTTGGGCAAAAATGTGTTTGAGTACCATATAAAACTACACTATTCTCAAACTTTTCTTTTTATTTTGGCGTCTATCTGCTTGTTTGAGTACCATATAAAACTACACTATTCTCAAACGTGCGTGGAAGAGAGGGCAGGATACGCAAAGTTTGAGTACCATATAAAACTACACTATTCTCAAACTTAAATTGGAACGGTACTAAAAAACCTATAGTTTGAGTACCATATAAAACTACACTATTCTCAAACTCCGTCAACATACCATGATGGATTACTTGCGTTTGAGTACCATATAAAACTACACTATTCTCAAACTATCTAGGTATGTTTGCCACTCTCCCCATAGTTTGAGTACCATATAAAACTACACTATTCTCAAACATACGGTTTTATACTATAATTTTATCATTTGTTTGAGTACCATATAAAACTACACTATTCTCAAACTATAATAAGCATCGTATGAGCGATTTTCTTTGTTTGAGTACCATATAAAACTACACTATTCTCAAACGCAGTAAACTGCGCATCAATGGTACCTGATGTTTGAGTACCATATAAAACTACACTATTCTCAAACCTATCGAACAACCAGCACCAGTTGATTTTAGTTTGAGTACCATATAAAACTACACTATTCTCAAACTTTTTCCTCTTCGATTTTACAGGCTTGAATGTTTGAGTACCATATAAAACTACACTATTCTCAAACTTGCACATATTGGGCACATCGTACCGAATTGTTTGAGTACCATATAAAACTACACTATTCTCAAACTCTACTTTTACCATAGCCTTTGGTTGAATTGTTTGAGTACCATATAAAACTACACTATTCTCAAACATAAATGTAAAGTTACGAACTGAGTTGTCTGTTTGAGTACCATATAAAACTACACTATTCTCAAACATTTGCAGTCCAACATGGGGCGCAGTCTGTGTTTGAGTACCATATAAAACTACACTATTCTCAAACTACACATCTTGCGCTTCTTCGTGAGTTGGTGTTTGAGTACCATATAAAACTACACTATTCTCAAACATGCAGAGTGGGAAGCGGGTTCTTATGATAGTTTGAGTACCATATAAAACTACACTATTCTCAAACGAAAAAAGGTGAAGCAGTAAGCGAGGAACTGTTTGAGTACCATATAAAACTACACTATTCTCAAACAAGAGCTATGTCAGTGGCTGAAGGAACAACGTTTGAGTACCATATAAAACTACACTATTCTCAAACTCTTTTGTCTACCTATTGGGTCTGGCAGCTGTTTGAGTACCATATAAAACTACACTATTCTCAAACTAATTGATACTGTAGCTAATACTATTCGTTGTTTGAGTACCATATAAAACTACACTATTCTCAAACACCATTTGGAGCGGTACAAGTTGCACCTGAGTTTGAGTACCATATAAAACTACACTATTCTCAAACAGGCTCTTGAGAGATATTATCTATAACAGTGTTTGAGTACCATATAAAACTACACTATTCTCAAACGTATGTGTTCTCTTATTGACTTTGCTGTATGTTTGAGTACCATATAAAACTACACTATTCTCAAACTTATAACAACAAATAAATAAAAACACAAAAGTTTGAGTACCATATAAAACTACACTATTCTCAAACACGAACTAAGTCAAATTAGTCCACGAGTGAGTTTGAGTACCATATAAAACTACACTATTCTCAAACCTCAAATTTGAGAATATAAAAGCCACTACACTTCTAGTTTTCATGGTAACATAGCGTTAATTATTGAATAACATTTACTAAAATATATGTCAATCGATTATACAGAGATCCTGATCTATTATTCTGACTTTTTCATCTCCATTTTTACTCTTTAACTGACTTTCTATCAACAATACCACAATCTTATTATAAAATAAAAATTTGTAAAAGTTTGCCAGTTCGTCATCAGTCAACAAAGACTTCAAATTTACTAAAATAAAAATTTTTATCTGAAAGTATTTACTCAATAAAAGAAGATAGTCCATGAGTCGCTCTAAGAAATCCTTTTCTTCAAGTGAAAACTTTAAACCTATTGCTTTAAAAAACTGAGCTAAGTCAACTTGCTCATCATAAATTAGGTCATACTCAAAATCTGCAATCAATTCTGTCATAAAGGAAGATATGTTAGATGATAAATCTAAATATTTTCCATAGTTTTCACCGCCCATATAGTCACTTTTTAGTGCAGTATAGAGCTTTGTTAAGTTTTTAGTCTGATTTATATCGATATGAAAAAAATCTATTATGATTTCAGCAGATTTTGATATTTTCAGTTCTTTATCATTATCAAAAAACAGGCATTCGCCTTCCAATCCACTAGATTGTAAAAATAAATCATGAAGGATTCGTCTAAAATATGCCTTATTTTCAATAATCAGAACTGAAATCTTCTCCTCTTCAAGTTCAAAAGGAGATGAAAAAAGAGGATAGGAAAAAATCATAAAATTACCAGCCTATCGGTTGTATCTAAAGTGCTACTTGTTTTTTCACCAACTAAAAACTCCATTTTAGAAAATTGCTTTTCTGTAACACACAAAAGCATTACATTTCCGTTAGGAGGTTTATTTTTTCGTAATAAATTCATAACACTATCAACGACAGTTTGATTGAGCGCAAGTTTACAATATACAGACTCTTGGAGCATTAAAAAACCATTTTTAAGCAAGAACTTCCTAAAGCGTGCATAATTACGAACATCACTGCTTGAAACAGTAGGTAAATCAAAAAATAGTAATATTCTCATATATCTATAACTCAATTGAATATACCTTTATTTGCGCATTTTCTTGCTCATTAAGCATATCAAACGCACTTTTTATATAAAGCCTAATTGCATTTATCAAGTACTGCCTTGTGCCACCTATATTAACTTCCTTATTGAGAACATCAACAAGCTGCATTTTTTCTTCTTTTTCAAATTTTTTAAGATTCATCGACTTTATTTTATAGTCGACAATTGGTCTAAAAGCTTCCATTAAGTCACATGATAAGTTAAAGGGATTAAACATATTTTTATGAAAAATACCAAGCTGAGTCAAATAACCTGATGAAACAATTTCACGATTAAACGCTGAAAGCAAAATTGCGTAACCATAGTTCAAACCGGCATTAATATAGCAATCTTCCCCGCGCGAAAATGTTTTACCAAAAAGAGAATTAAAATAAACCTTTGCGGCATGCCCTTCTCTATTTGATATATCATTTAATTCAACTTCATAAACATACTTCTCAAGTTTTAAATAATCCTCTTTTTTATAGTACTCTAACACCTCCTTTTGCTTAGATATTTTTTGTTTGATAATTTCAGTCCAAACGTTTTGCTTAGTCTCTTCTTTCCACATAAGTTGCATAGAGAGCTTTAAACTACAGTCAT
This sequence comes from uncultured Desulfovibrionaceae bacterium, assembly GCA_964369185.1. GTDB lineage: Bacteria > Desulfobacterota > Desulfovibrionia > Desulfovibrionales > Desulfovibrionaceae > CAYJAZ01. The sequence goes on along the minus strand of CAYJEN010000002.1, from coordinate 89,083 downwards.
GACTTCCATAATAAGGAATCAACTCTGAGATTGGATTACGTTTTTCATCACAAAAAATAACTTTTACTTTGTGTTTTATAAGCTCTGCCAGAAGAGCAGAGGTGAGGGAGATAGCTGTATTTTCTATAATAAGTACAGCTATCTCTGATATATGAATTCTAGTAATTTCAGGATCTCTCACAACTAAATGATTGATTTTCAAATCAAGCTTAGCAGACTTAGAAATAACGACAACTCTAAAACTCATACACTCCTCCTATCCCAATAGATTTACTTTTTTCTCATATATACCTGTTATTGATTGATTAATTAGTTCTACTTTTTGGCACTTTGTTATATTTTTTCCTATAAGCAATGTTCCACAATTTGCCGAACCACCAATAAGTTTTAAATCAGTTTTTGAAGCATTACATTTAAAGAATGAAAGCATATTTATAAGAGCTACACATTGCTCTTCTAGTGCTAGCTTTATAAATACATTTCTTTGCTTTTCCAAGGTAAGCCCTTGAGTAGAAAGACGTTTGGCATATATACTTTCTTTTAATTTTAATGTGAATAAATCATAAAGCTCGATATTTTTTTCAGTTATAGCCTCTCTAAAGTTTCTCCCTTTTGAAAATAATTTTTCATATTCAGAATAGGCGGAATCACTAATTTTATAGTTTTCACTTTTTTTGTAGTTATTTTTAATATTGAGTATATACTTTATATATTTCTCCTTTTCCTTGGAGACTTGAAGCTGTACTGCACCTTTTAAAATAATTTGTTTTCCTTGACGCCCTGAAATATGCATTGGGAATCCATCTATGTTTACAAGAGAGTCAACTTGCATGACTTTTTTAATAACTTTTACCTTTTTTAAAGGCTCATCTTTTCTATTTTCTAGGTAAGTAATTAAGTCAGAATTTTCTTTTATTTGCGAAGATACATAAATCGGAATATATTCAATACTGCGTACCGTTTTTTTCTTTTCTTCATGTTCAACCACGCAGAAGTACGCTCCTTTCACTTTCTTAAAGCCTCCATACTTTTCAAGGTTAGTAAGCTTATACCTTTGTTCCTGCTGATTTGTAGGATTTTTAACTGCAAATTCTCCTTCGCCCTTTTTATAAATCGTAGCATCAAACAATGCTCCACTAACTTTTCGAGCTTGTCGTGTAAACAATATCTTATTGTTAGTAAGCACTTCTTTCACTTTTGATATACTTGTTCCATCACCTTTCCATGCAAAATAATCGCCCTTTGAAACATCACGAGAATAAAATGCTTCAGGACGAAGGCTATAGGTTGCTGTAGAGATGTTTTTATAAAAATTATCAGTAAATTTTGTACTGAAAACATTTCCAACAACTACTGATAAATACGCATCATGCGCATGATGATAGTCATTTAATTCACGCACTTTCACAATATCAAAGTGCTGTCTAAAAGTGCTTATATTTCCTGCTTTTACATAAACAACCTTTGAAGATTTTTCATTTTTATAGTAATTTTCAAAAATTTCTGCCACTGCTTTTGTAGATTGACGCGTTTCTACTAAAGAGCGTGCAATAAAACCTTCCAGCTCTTTATCAGAAAATGAAGTTCTACGTATTAACCTATCGTATTTTTCTTGCGTTATAAGCTTATTCTTTTTATCCTTGACCCACAACTTCCATAAATTTTCTTGACGAAACTTTTCAGGAATAGGATATGTATCACCTTTTTCAGAATTCGCTTTCTTAGTTACTAACACCAAGTTATTATGTAAGCTGTCATCTTTAGTTTTTGAACGTGGGTAAATATGGTCAATATCATAAAGGTTTTGATTAGATAATTTATCAATATCAATACGTTCACCTGTATATGCGCATCTACCCAATTGCATAAAGTAAAGATAGAGCTTTTTACTTTGAAGACGCTTATCATCCTTATCCTTTAGCTCTTCATAAACATCTTGATATTCATTTTTTATACTCTGGTATGTAGCTAACAAGGCTTTATGCCTTGAGGTAGTTCTTAATTTTTCACCATCTTCACGAGCAACTTCAATAAAGAGCTTACTTGGCTTTCCTTTCATAGTTTTTTCTACTTCGTACACAATTTGTACTGCCTGCCAAATCGCTTTTTTTACTGCCGGTGAACAATAAAGAGCTTCAATATCTTTAGGTTCTACTTTAGTACCGTACTCTATCTTATTAGTTTCTTTTATTTTATCTAAGTAAGTATAAGAGTTACTCAATAACTGCATTAAATTATTATTTGTTTCTAATAAAGCTGTAATGATACTTGAAACTTCACCTGTTTCTTTATTAGCTCCTTGAATATCCATAAGAAATTTCTTAGAGAATCTTCCCCAGCCTGTATAAGAAAGAGATTTTATCTTTTTTAATTGCTCATCTGATATATTTGGGTAATTATCCCTTATTTTGTGAATAACCATCTCTTTAGATTGCGAAAATAGAGTTATCCATCTAATAATATCTTCAATCATACCCTCATGCTGCTTTACGTATTCTTCATCAAAAATACCTACAAAATCTTGATATGATTTTAAATTTGCTTTAAAATCCTTATCTACCCCCGTGAGAGTAAGTCCTTTTTCTGCTTTACATGATTTTATAAGATGTCGTTCTATATCTGTAAGAGTCACTTTTAATTTATGTTTAAAAAGAGATTCATACAGTTCTTTTTTTAAAGTTATTGAAATTTCATCTCCATTGATTTTTAAATTATTCAATTCATTTAAAACCATATATTTACTATAAAGTAATGAATTTTTAGGTAATACAAATTCATCTTTTAAATACGTACACTTATTTGTTAATCTAAGAATAAAATTTTCTGCACTTACTTCCTTGTTCACAACTTTATCGAAATTCCACGGTGTTATTTTTCCTTTTAGATTTTTTACTACCCACGAATATTTTGAGTTATTATTAAGAGGTCCCACGTAATAAGGGATTCTATACTTGAGCAGTAAATCTATTTTTTGTAAGATAGTAAAATCACCATCACTTTCATTTAGAAATGGAAATTTATTCGCATTTACTTCTAAAATTTTCTGCAATTCTGCTTGATGAACTTGATAAGGAATTACTCCATTATCTTTTGAAATTGCTTTAGGAAGCAGTGTTTTTTGCTCTATTTTTTCAACAAGTGATAGATAGTCATCTGAAACTTCAAGTTTGTTGATTTGTTTTGCTAAAAAAGAACAAAAATCTTCTTGGGAACATTTATTATTTTTAACAACCTGCTTTTTACCATTTTTCTTTGTCATTCCGATATATGCAGGATAATTAGTATTTAAATCTTCTTGAACAAAAATTTCTTGATATTTGTTAGGAATATATTTCTTTACAAACTCTTTCAATTTTTTTAAATCTGCTTTATGTTCATTGTAAAGATCTACTTTAGCGTAAGATATAAAAGGGTTGCCTGACAAAATATTTGAGAGTAAAGCCCAATCATAAATAGATTTTACTAATTCAATTAGAGTAAAATCATCTCCTAAAAGTTGTTGAAGCTCTAAAGCTTCTTCTTCAAAGTTTCCTCTAAAATTAACTTTTTTCTTTTGTAAGGTCTCATTCTCTTCAACATCAAACAGCTTTGCTACATCTGCCGTCATACCAAGCATTAATTTAACAAGAGTTTTATCAAAAGTACTTGGTTTTTCAATAAATAATTCTGTAATTTTTCTTTCTTTATCACGCAATGAAAGTGTATTTTCTTTTAAAATTCCTTCAAGTTTTGTCATGTCGCTAAAGGCGAAACTTGAAGAAAGATTATTTTCATCTATGTAAACTTCAAGCACTTTGAAAACATTTGAAAAGTCACTGACGGCAGAAAGATTCTCTCCTTCAAATAAAAAATGACCCCTGTTTTTTATGATGTGAGCAATTCCTAAGTATAGTAGTCTAACATCACTGACTTTTCCCTCTAATAAATCTTTACGAAGATGATAGAATGTTCTATATTTTTGATGAAAGTTTTTATCTGTATAGTTTTTGTCATCAAAAAGAGTATGCATTCCAATACCATCACTTCTATCGTCAAAGTGATACATACTTTCATTCAAACGCATAAAAAAGAGAGAATCTATTTTATTTATTTCATTCATAAATAGCGATTGTAAAAGTTTCATTCTATCTTTTCGCCTTTGGAGTCTTCGCCTATTCGTTCTACTTATTCTTCTTTCCTCCGCAGTTTTACCTTCTTCAAAAAGGCGCACTCCCCAAAAGAATTTCTTACCTTTTTTAATGACATTATAGTCCTTATCTGTTACTGCAAATCCAATAGAAGATGTTCCAATATCCAAACCTAGATAATATTCGTTTTTTTCCACTTGACTTTCTCCTCAGCTTTAGGTATAAAAAAGGTAAGTTTTTACCATATAAAACTACACTATAAGTTCAAATAAGAATTTATTCTACTCGTCCTTTGGGACTCCGTTGTTCGGAAATAAAACCTACAAAAATGTAGGTTTTTCTATTTTGATATAGGATAATTTATAAGACGTAAAAAATCAAGAGTATTTTTAATACACATTTATATTTTTACCTTTTGCCAACAGCTAATATAAAGTACTTTATTTAATTTCACCTGAATAAGCACACTTTTTTGATAATGAAGCTCGCTCACAAGAGCATAGTACGTGAGCTTTTCTTCTTTTAAATCAACCATAGATTTTAAGCTATTCTCTTTTCTGCTGGAATGAGCTTGCTATCAATTCCAAGAGCAGATAAAAGCTTTTCGATTGTGCTATATCGTGGTTTTGCGCCAGCTTTTAGGGTTCGATACAAATTTTCACGATTAAGTCTTGCTTCACTAGAAAGTTGACTTATGCCTTTTTCTTTCGCAACATCTGCTAAAGCTTCTAATATGAAACAATCCCCCTGCAAAGTTTATTTTACAAGGGATTTTGGAGCGCTTGAAATGCAAATATAAGCAAACCCGACACAAGTAAACGCACTATAAAGGGGAGCCTGATTTGTCACGTGCTTTTTCGCGCACAGCCATGACGGCAAGCCCAGCAAGTAAAGCTGTATACCTATCATCTCGCACGTGTATTGCAAAATTATCAAAAACAACATTACGCGCTGTAAGCTCAAAACGGTCTGCAATAGAGCCTATAGCCACACCATCCACTTTTACAATGTAATTTGTACCAAGCTTATCACTGAGATTATACATAATCAACTTGCCATCTTTTGTATCCATTTCAAAGGTATCACGTATAAGATTAAATCTTTGTTTAAAAACTCCATATTCTTCGCCATCAAGCATAAATGTATAGGTAGACATAAACGCAAAAACTTTTTTCTGCATGGAGAGAACTTCTTTTTTTGTACTATACTCTTGCACAGAAAAATTTATAAGAGGAAAAGAACTTTCTATGACATACAAAGGTTTCCTTTTCATATCAAGAAGAAAGAATTTTTGTCCGGTAAGCTTGAATGCTTCATCAAATTGATACAGCCTTCCGATATTCTTCTTACTGGGGAAAGGAATAATTTCATTTTTTTGCAGATATACCTTAAAAATATCGGCTAAATTTTCGACGAAGGTTTGATTTAACAATGAATAACAAATCATACCTTCTTTGCTATCTAAATTCTTTAGCGTGTGCTTTTCTCTGCTTTTTGTTTTGTTCCGTTCTTTATTTTTTATTTCGAGCTGTTCTCTATTTTTTATTTCGAGCTGTTCTCTATTTTCAGGTGTGTCAACGAAGTAGGTAAGTAGCCCCGTGTGAATAAAAAACCAACAAAAAAACTTCCTCATATAAAGAATATCACCTTTTATATTTGATCCAAACATCAAACACTTACCCGGAATAGTTTTAATCTTTCCAAGCCATGGTTTACCCATGCTGGAGTCCATATCTTTAAAAACTTCATAAAGTTCTTCAATACTCACCCTATTGGGGTTTGCGACCAGTTTTGCGGAGGAGCATATTTTATTATAGGTACTTGCGGAGGAAAATGCATATATAACACATCCTATCCCATACATAATTGTCGCCAGTATCATTTTACTGGCAGGTCCATAATTATGCCAGGCGTAATAGGCGGAGTATGCACAAATTGTTACTCCCAATATTTTCATTCCAAGAGATTTTAGAAAAGTCATAGAGTTTATCTTTATTCCTTCGTTTCTGATTCAGGAAGAATTTGTAATAGCTTAGGGATAGTATCTTCAAAATAAGCTTTAGAAGCATTCCCTATTCTTTCGGTATAAATCGTTATACCTTTGACTATTACAGGGCTTCTTCCTGATAAAACATTCTTAGAGATTTTACTATGAAAACTTGATATAGACATACTGCCCCTTACAAAGAAGATATTTGACACATTTTACATTTTTAATTTTCTTTGTCAATTTTTACAAGCAAGCAGTGTTTCAATACTATTAGGATGTGTTTCTAAATTCAGAAATTTTGTGGGATTTTCAATGAAAAGTGATTTTTTATGAAGTGCAGCGTATCAAAACATACATAAACTAAATAAGTAATCCGCTATGGGAATACCTCTAGATGACGATTTATCAAAAAACTCACAAGGCAAGCGTATAGAAACGTGCTTTTCGCTTACGATATATTTTGCCACCTTTACTCTTGAAGACGGCTTTACCACTTTTTTTCAAGCGCTTTCTGAATGATTTCATATTTTAACTGAGTTTCTGCATACATCTTTTTAAGGCGAGCATTTTCCTTCTTAAGTTCTTTCATGCGGTAACATTGCGAAATTATACTTACTTCTTGTCGCGTTAACTGCTCCAATCGAAGGATAGAGATTATACATATCCGCTTGCATGAGTCTAAATTCTTGATTCACTTTTTCAGCACAGCGTCTCCCTTTATACGATTTTCCTTTGCTGAAAGAATTGTTCCAATCGTTTGAACTCAGGGCAAAACTTGAAGAAAAAGTGTAATATATACAGTCGACAAGAGTAATCTAAAATCTATTTTATAACCTTAAATGGTGTTATTTATACCTACGTTTAATGCATAGCAAAGTAAAAGATTAATTTCATCTTATTTTTCTAAGTGATTATAAGCTAAGGATAGGATATAATTATATTCAAATTCATTCTTCTGCCTTTTTTTAGTTCAAAAGTACCTTCCGCATATTTTCAAATAAAAACAAGTAAGGATAATTTTTACTCCAAACTTGACAAGATAAATAGTTTAGATTAGCATATCTAACACATAAGGAGGCTTTATGATTCATAATTTTACTTGACGAGCTTGCAATGACACACAGGTGGTGTTGTCTAACAGGCTAAACAAAAGTAATTTTTCAAGTGCTTTGCTTGAAGAAAAACATTTGATTTAGAGTAAAATTTTCATAATAAGCTATTAATACAATAATTCTCAAATTTTTGATATAAATTATTTGATGCTTCAAGTGAAAATTTGAAGCGCTCAATCAAATGAATTTATAGTTTTGCAAAAACTTAAATATCCTTTCTCATTAGCCTGTTATCAACAAAATATTTTAACAGTAAACTTTTGATAAAAGGATATCTATGTTTAAGAACAACTTTTTTTCCGGTACAGTCGGTATTGCAATTACCGGTGCAGTTATCGGTATTTGTGTTATTGTATTACAATATTTAGGAAATCCGCCTAACATGGGCTTTTGTGCTTACTGCTTCGAGCGTGATATGGCTGGAGCAATTGGCTTGCACAGAGCTTCTATTGTACAGTATCTTAGACCAGAAATTATGGGCTTAGTATTTGGTGCTTTCGTTGCTTCGTTTATCTTTAAAGACTTTAAGTCAAAAGGTGGTTCGTCACCTGCTATCCGTTTTGCTTTAGGGTTTATGGCTGCTCTTTGTGCATTAGTATTTTTAGGTTGCCCTTGGAGAGCCGTAATTAGATTAGCAGGCGGCGACTTGAATGCTCTTGTAGGTTTTGCCGGTTTGGCAGTAGGCGTGTATATCGGTGGTCTATTCTTTAAAAAAGGTTTCGACCTTGGCAGAAACACAAATCAAAGAACCTTTTCAGCATACCTTATGCCTCTATTTATGCTTGGCTTGCTTGCTTTATATTTTGCCTTCCCGCAAAAAGAAGGTGAACCTGCTAACTCAATTATTTTCTACTCAATTTCAGGTCCCGGTTCAATGCACGCGCCTGCACTTATTTCTTTAGGCATTGCATTTGTAATCGGCTTTATTGCACAAAGAAGTAGATTTTGCACCGTTGGCGGATTGAGAGATATTTTCTTATTCAAATATTTCCACTTATTCATTGGTTTAGTAGCTTTCTTTATTGCTATGGTGCTTGGAAATATGTTTGTTGGTGCTTTCCATTTAGGCTTTGAGAATCAACCGGTTGCACATACTGACGGCATATGGAATTTCCTATCTATGCTTGTTGTTGGCTTTGCTTTAGTTTTATCAGGCGGTTGCCCAGCAAGACAATTAGTTGCTTCTGCTGAAGGAAATAATGATGCTACTGTATTTGTTTTCGGAGCTTTTGTAGGTACAGCAATGGCCCATAACTTCCAAGTTGCGGCAAGTGGTGCCGGCATTGGAAATTATTCAATTCCTGCTGTTCTTATTTCACTTGCACTTTGTTTTGCCATTGGCTTTACTTATATCAGAAAGGGGTAGATTATGTCCGTTATAACAACTATTGATACAAATGGTCTTTCATGTCCGCAACCACTTTTGATGGTCAATACATACCTTACAGCTAAAGATACAAGCCCTCTTCATGTTCTGGTTGATAATGAAGCGAGCTTAGAAAATATCTCAAGAGCTGCAAAAAAGCATGGTTGGCAAGTAAGTGTTGAAGAGATAAATGAAAATACACACAAATTAATATTATCACTCTAAATTTATCTAGATAGTGTTACAAAAATAAGCCATCTGAGGAATACCCCAGATGGCTTATATATTTGCTGTTTTTGCTTCTTAGCAAAGCGAGATATCAATTCTCTCAAAGCTAAGACTTGATGATGGCATAACTTCAGGGAGCATTGAGCGTGGAATATCTAAAGTTTCTAATAGTTCATCATCCCACTGCTGTGTATGAATATTATAAAGAAGAGTTCTGCTAGCAGCAATATCGTAGCCTTCTACGCCTGCATGTTTTAAACAGTCACGAGCAACTTTTGATTGAGTATCAAAATTTCAGTAGGACTATGCTCTACCCAGCCCGGTTGTGGGAATAAAGGTTATAGTCGAATGTTTATATAAAAATTCTTATAAAATACTGGTTGCACGAACTGTACAAAATATTGCTTGCTTCGCACCTTTATCGTCAGTAACTTTCCAATGAGGAAGAAACATAAGATATACGACTACACCACCTATAAAAGCACCTGCTGTTTGTGCCACTGATTTTCTTACGACAAATATGGATATTACGGGCGTAGTTGAAAAAAATGGATATTATGTCATTCTCGGTTCAGAGGCTGAAAGTTCTTTTAAAATGACTCTGTATGTTGATAAGAGATCGTATCTTGATTTATGATGCCGGGAGCATTCGGACCTTGGATTTCGGGACGAAGGTTATCAATACTTTCACGATGTAGGCCTTCAAGTTCAGGGGCAGAGGTTCCCGGTTGGCAATACTTATCATCGCTTGGATAGTCCGCACAATAGCCTGCTAAACTGTCACAACCGGGAACAGGGAGATCAGAGAGATCAAAAGCATAAGCCGTACTCATAAACACATTTGCCTGCATGGGTGTAAAAGATATGGGCAATGCCAATGCCAATAATAAAACAGGGGCAAAAAAAATAGGCTTTAAGCCATTTGGAGAGCAGTTAATAATTTTAACCATAATCACCTCGTGATAAAATATAATTACAACTGAAAAAACAATTCTAAACAATATAATTTCTTACATACTTTTCACCTCTGTCAAATTTATGACGAAAGCACACATAACTTATTATTATCACTCTAGATGGTGTCGTCAAATTCAAAGATTTTGTGGAATTTTCAACTAAAAGGGATTTTTTATTCAGTTTATGTATGTTTTGATACACCGCACTTCATAAAAAATCACTTTTTCTTGTCAAAAGAGCAAAATTTCTGAATTTAGAAACACACCCTAGAATGAATTTTTGAATTATCACAATTCATAAGTAAGAAGAAGCCGTTAAGGATATTTTCCCTAACGGCTTTATTCATTATCTTTTACTTACTTTTCTTTCTTAGAATTTATAAGTAAAATTCAAGCTACCTGTATGAGAAGTCTGTTCGTTTCCAAACTCCCCTTCATAATCTGCGCTTACTGTGAAGTTATCTTTTGTCCATTTCAAGCCCGCATTTGCAAGGAAAGTGGTATCGTCTGAAGATACTGTAGTATCAAAGCGAGTATTGAGTAAATCATAACTTGCGTCGATATCTGAAGCTGTCAAGTTTTGGCGAATACCTACTCCCACGCTCGGAGAAAGAGTGCTTGAGCTTAGATTATAATTACCTTGCCATGTGAGTGATAAATCAGCGTAAAGATTGTCGTAAGAATTGTTGTGCATGTCGAATTTATAGATTTCATTTCCTGCACCGAAATCTAAGCTGTATGAATCATTTTCAGCATGCAGATACGATAATCCAATCTCAGGAACGATGATATTATTCTGATTTATTTCATATACATAACCTGTCGACAATGAAGCAAAAGCAGAGAAAGAACTAAATTCATCCTTCGCCACACCAATTGGTTGAGTATATTCGACATCGCTATCGCCAAAAGCAAAGCTTGCGCTTCCGCTCACGTACCAATTTGGATTGATAAAATATTGAGAATGCGCACCGAATGCAAAGGAATTACTATCGCTATCAAAATTACTGCTATCCGAATTTGCAATATTGAAGTTTAAATGCCCACCAAGTGCAAATTGTTCATTAAAGTTATAAGTAATACCGCCTGTTACACCGAATGAACCTGAATTATAATTATATTCATTATTATCGGTGTAAGAGCCGTAAGTTGTTGCAAAAACAGTCCAAGGATTAATTTTTGTTGAACCTGCTGAAAGCCCTGTGCTATCTGCACTTACAACTTCTTCAAAACCAAATGCTCTATTATACACATTTGCAATAGCGTTTTTCGTTACATCATTTACACCTGCAATGTGAGCAAGATTGCCATTTAAGCTTTGCCCTGTAATAGCTTGAGTTGGAAAATCAGAAGCAGAGAGATTAAGTGAAAGACTTACAGTTGGATTGTCAAGGTCTGAATTATTAAGATTTGCTGTTAAAAAATCTACTTCTGTTTTTACTTCTGCTATTGAACCTTCAATTTTTCCTGTTTCAAACTGCATCTGTTGAACGTCATCAATAGCCACCATATTTGCTACATAATATTCTTCACCAAACACGGTTCTATCATCAGCACGAAGAATTAATGTTGCACCTGTTGACCCCTCACCAAAAGTGATTGTTCGACCATTATACAATCCAAAAACAGCGTCATTTGCGCTCCAATCACGCAAAGTGGTTGCCCAAGTGCCTACTGTGAAGCTACTTCCATAAGCTTCATAGGTTCTTGCATTTGCAGCATCTTTTTGCACAGAAGCACTTACATTAATAGTGCCAAAGTTATTTAATAAAGTGTTAGTGCTACTACCTAGATACATACCATAGGCAGAGGCAGAGGCATGAGAAGATTCTGATGTTCCGCCTGTTGCAGTAACAGTAATTGTGCCACTATTTGTTATTTTATTGTTGCCATCACTAACAATATGCATACCATAAGCAGAGGCAGAGGCAGAAGAAGATTTTGATGTTCCGCCTGTTGCAGTAACAGTAATTGCATTACTGTTTGTTACTTCACTGTCAGTAGCATCAAAAATACGCATACCATGGGCAAAGGCATAAGAAGATTCTGCTGTTCCGCCTGTTGCAGTAGCAGTAATTGTGCCACTATTTGTTAATGTACGGTTGCCTATATCCTGAGCTTCCATACCATAGGCATAGGCATAGGCCTCAGAAGATTCTGATGTTCCGCCTGTTGCAGTAGCAGTAATTGTGCCACTATTTGTTAATGTATGGTTGCCTGTGCCAGTAGCATTCATACCATGGACATTGGCATAGGCAGAAGAAGATTCTGATGTTCCGCCTGTTGCAGTAGCAGTAATTGTGCCACTATTTGTTAATGTATGGTTGCCTGTGCCAGTAGCATTCATACCACGGACATTGGCAAAGGCAGAAGAGGTATTTGTTGTTACGCCTGTTGCAGTAGCAGTAATTGTATCATTATTTGTTAATATATGGTTGCCCCTGTCACCAGCAAACATACCATAGACAGAGGCACTGGCTGCTGCTGTATAATCAATACTAATTAAGTCATTGTTAATGAAAATGTAACTTATAGAAACTGAAGAGTGATTCCCATACATTCCATGTATAAGACCACTAACATCACTACCAGTAATTGTACCATTGTTTGTAAGAATTGGGTCACCATAATCAGTTGCGTTCATAATAGGAATTGAGGAGTTTTCAGGGTTTATTACATCCGCAAAAGCAGTATTCACATTTCCTACAAGCCCGATTGAAAGCGCACTCACCACCGCAAGTGAACCAAAAACATTCAGCAAATTACATTTTTTTAACACCGCCATATAACGATTTTTCAAATTTGATAAAGCATTTTTACTTTGCATAGACTCTTCCTTATTGTTTGCTGTTTTTATTTAGTTTTATTCATTGTCAAATTAGATTATTTATATTAGAATAATTAACTTAGAATGTCAAGAAAGTTGATTTAATAATTAGTGTATTGCTGTCATTAGGGTATTATGCAGACATGTGATTTTCTGCTCTATAACAGCATTTGAAAGTATGATATTCTCGTTCCCTCAATCACAACAAAACCTCCGATACAAAGCTTATTAAGCAATCTATCGGAGGTTTATTTTTCGTTTATAAACTATCTAATTCAAAGTATAGAAATATAAATCTATGAGTTTCTATCTTCTTCAACCCATTGTTTTGCTCTATTTATAGCTCTGTGCCAGTGATGAAGTAGCTCTTCGCGTTGTTCTTTAGCCATCTTTGGTTCAAAGCTGCGGTCAAGTCTCCACTTAGACTCCAACTCTTCCTCAGTTTCCCAGAAACCAACTGCAAGACCAGCTAAGTATGCTGCACCAAGAGCCGTTGTTTCCGTAACCACAGGACGCTCTACAAGAACTCCTGTTAAATCAGCTTGATACTGCATAAGCATACTGTTTCTTGATGCTCCACCATCAACACGTAAAGTTGTTAATGGCATGCCGGCATCTTTCTGCATAGCTTCAATAATATCCAGTGTTTGCAATGCAATCCCTTCAAGTGTGGCACGTGCTATATGTCCACGTGTTGTTCCACGGGTAAGCCCCATAATTGTTCCACGAGCATACTGATCCCAGTACGGCGCACCAAGCCCTACAAATGCAGGTACAAAGTAAACACCGCCATTATCTTTTACTGTAGATGCTAAACCTTCCATATCTGATGAATCTTGAATAATACCAAGTCCATCACGCAACCACTGCACAACTGCTCCGCCAACAAAGACTGAACCTTCAAGTGCATACTTTAAACCGCTATTGTTTTGCCATGCAATTGTTGTAAGCATATTGTTTTTACTTTCACGTGCTACATTACCTGTATTCATAAGTAAGAAACAACCTGTACCATAGGTATTTTTAGCCATACCTTCTTTAAGACAAGCATTTCCGTAAGTTGCTGCTTGCTGATCGCCTGCTACACCTGAAATTGGAATAGGTGAACCAAAATATTCTGCATGACATTGTGCCATTACGCTTGATGATGGCATAACTTCAGGAAGCATTGAGCGTGGAATATCTAAAATTTCTAATAGTTCATCATCCCACTGCTGTGTATGAATATTATAAAGAAGAGTTCTGCTTGCATTTGATGGGTCAGTAAAGTGCGCACCTTTTTTATTAAAGCTCCAGATTAGCCATGTATCAACAGTACCGAATGCCAAGTCTCCTGCTTCTGCCTTAGCACGAGCACCTTCAACATTATCTAATATCCAGCGTACTTTTGTGCCTGAAAAGTATGCATCCAAAACAAGACCCGTTTTTTGACGAATAATATCGGCTTTACCTTCTTCTTTTAGTTTGTCACAAAAAGCAGCGGTACGTCTATCTTGCCAAACAATTGCGTTATAGATTGGAATACCTGTTTTTCTATCCCAAACAACTGTAGTTTCACGCTGATTTGTTATGCCAATAGCTGCAATATCGTACCCTTCCACGCCTGCATGCTTTAAGCAATCACGGGCAACTTTTGATTGAGTATCAAAAATTTCAGTAGGACTATGCTCTACCCAGCCCGGTTGTGGGAATATTTGTGTAAACTCTTTTTGGCTTACTTGAATGATATTTGCATCATGATCGAATAAAATTGCTCGTGAAGAAGTTGTTCCTTGATCCAAAGCTAAGACGTACTTTTTGTTCATAATAATCCTCAAAACTGTTAAAGGTTATAGTCGAATGTTTATATAAAAATTCTTATAAAATACCGGTAAGTTTTCCAACTGCAAAAGCTAAAACTGCACCTGTCAAAGGTGCAACGATTGGCACAAGAGCATAGTTCCAGCCGGAATCTCCTTTTCCATGAATCGGCAAAACAAAGTGAGCTAGGCGTGGACCTAAATCACGTGCCGGATTTATAGCATAACCAGTAGGCCCGCCAAAGCTTAAGCCTAGTGCCCATACAAGCATACCTACTAAATAAGGTCCTGTTCCGCTTGGTAGGATACCATTATTAGTGTGGAAAATTGCAAAAATTCCAAAGATGAGGAAAAAAGTACCAAAAACTTCACAAATAAAGTTTGAAGGAATATCACGAATTGCAGGAGCTGTACAAAATATTGCTTGCTTCGCACCTTTATCGTCAGTAACTTTCCAATGAGGAAGAAACATCAGGTATACTACAACACCACCTGTAAAAGCACCTGCTGTTTGTGCCAATGCAGTTACAATGGCATGTGAAGGCTCATAAACACCCATAAGAGTTTTTGCAAGTGTAACAGCCGGATTTAAATCAGCTTGCGGTGCTCCAAGTGCTACAGAAGTAAACACTCCCATCATTACACCAAACGCCCATCCGGCAGTAATAACAATCCAGCCGCCCCCATAAGCCTTTGATTCCTTTAATACCACATTTGCAACAACACCTGCACCAAATGCAATTAGTGTCATTGTTCCCATAAATTCCCCTAACAGATTATCCATAAATCTCCTCCCAAAGACAGCAAACAGGAATTAAATCAAGATGTAAGAATGCAAACACCTGCAAATTTACAAACTTACTGCTCCATTAGCAATTTTACAAACTAAACCCAAAGAGGTTAAGTTTTATCATGCTAAACAAAGCACAATAAGAAGAAAAAAAAGAATAAAGAATAAATTAAAAACTGTCAAGTAATTCTATAGCATGCATGAAGTTTTACCTGCTTACTGCCTTTACAAAAGCATAAGATTATTGCTCTCCTAAATGTTACTTTTATTCCCTATAACTTTTATTTGATATTTCTCATAGCTTGATTTATACTCGACTACAGACGATGAATTCCGCGAATACTGGACTCATATAAAATCATTCACTACAAGAAAATGGAAATCCTCTTTGTAGATTTTGCCTCATACAATAGAGTGTATTTCTAAATTGTTTTGTGATTTATAATATCTACTGGCTTGAATCAACGCCTTCTGTTATTATTTAGAAAATGAAGATTCATAATTTTATTGAGCTTAGCAATTAACAATATAAAACCTTATAATATTAGTAAGATAAACAACAAAGACTATTACATAAACAGTAGTAACACAAAAAAAATCTTTTTAAATTAGTAAGCTTGCATCTTGTTATAACTTATGTTAAAGTATAAAAATAAATTTTATGCTGTTTCATGTATTGTGCAAACTCCTTAAATAGGCAGGGAATAATCGCTTTCTAGTACAGTGTTTCATACCATTGCTTCAGCAATTTATATTTTAAAAGGAGTGTATTTTATGCAGCCAATTTCATTTTTTATATTAGCATATATGCATTCTTTTGCCTGCTTAATGTTGGGAAAAAGATATCTACAGGGTGAAAGGTTTCATTCAAGCTTAAAATATTTTATACCAATAATTAATGTATATTTAATGAGTATAGGTGTGCAGTACTTTTATACACATCAAGTACTTGTTTACACTGTATTCTCTTTTATATTATTACTAGAAGTCTTGCTTCTTTTCAAAGATAGGTTCATGGGAATAATAGGTTTTACGCTAGGGCCACTGTTACACTTTTTTGTACTGCGTGCAGCAACATCCGGAATATACTCTTTATATTCAGAAACACCACTGTATGAAATTTACAAAAATACTGATTTAGTAGTTATAGATGCACAACTTTCCTTTGCTGTACACATTGTGGTTATAATAGCATTTATGACCTTTTTTCCTGTAAGTGCAACGAAAAAAATTATAAAAAATAACTTTTTACTTAAGGCGTTAAATGCTTTAATGTTTTTGCAGGTCGTATATTTGATTTATAATTCATATATATTATGCTTGCCAATCGATAATATTCCCGCCATTATTAATGCTGTAACAATAGGACTATACTTATTATTAATTTTTTATGTCGCAGCGATATTCCTTGTCTTTTTAGTTTCTAATGAAACATACGACACTCTTATATTAGAGCTAGAGAAAAAAGTGGATACTGATACTTTAACTGGTCTCTATAATAAATTAGGTTTTGTAAAGAGAGTTTCACAACATCTTGAAGTACATAAAAGCGGCGCAATGCTTGTAATAGATCTTGATAACTTTAAACTAATCAATGATAACTTTGGACACTTAAAAGGGGATGAAATTCTTCACACATTTGCAAAGCTATTGGAAGAGCAACTTAGACCATTAGATGTGCTCGGTCGTTTTGGTGGCGATGAATTTGTGATTTTTATAAGGCAAGGTTGTAGTGAAAGTAGAATTGAAGATATCTTTAAAAGGCTAAGAAACAACTTACAAGACACGTATAAAACAGATAGTGGCGAAGAATTTAAAGTATCAATTTCTTTAGGTGTTGCTAACTATTCTGACGAAATTAACACCTACGAAAAACTGTTTAAATCTGCCGATGAAGCGCTATATTTAGCAAAAAAGAATGGTAAAAATACCTTTGAGATTCATAACAAGTAGCTTTTACTGAATCTTCAACTAATACATAGTAAATACGGAAAAATTTGAAATAATACAGATAAAACCTCTAAAAAATTACCTTTTTTTTCAAATCTAGCATAATTTAAACACATAAAATCACTCACTAAAAAAGCATAAAAAAAGGGTAGCTTATTAAGCCACCCTTGAAGAAATAATCAAAATTGTATTATAAACTTGGATCACCAAATCTGTTTGCACCTTCACTACCTTTTTTCATAAAAAAGTATAGAAGAACTAAGTTTATAAGAGGAATAATAGACAAGAGTAAAAACCAACCGGACTTATCGATATCATGCAAGCGCCTTACTGCAACAGCTAAAGTTGGTAAAATAAAACCAAACATAACAACTGCCATAAGAAGCATAGCAATTGTTGGAGGTAAAATAGCTATAGCTATATTTAATACGATATTAACAAGAATGTAAAATAAGAAAAAATACCAGTACTCAGAACGACTGGCACGCCCACTAAAATCTTTATACTTTTTGAGTAAACACGTTTCAATTGCTGTTTTAAAGTCCATACTAAACCTCTCTTTGCTAGATTAATATATAATAAAAGCAATAATCCATGTAATGAAATAAGCTTTATTATGTTTTAGAACTGTAGCTCTCTGATAAAGATATACAGATACAAGCCAAACAAATCCTTTTAAATTTACTTGTATTATACCCTACTCTTTGTAGAGTTTTTTATCGCCAATTACAGACAATGCAACATACTACAGTAAACTGTTGTATTTTCGATAAAAACCCACTCTTTTACCTTTTATTCCTTATAGGTACACCGCAAGAGATTTATCCAAGCCCAATCAATTGTCGACTTCTAAAAGAATAACATAATACCACAAAAAGTCAAGTTAAAGATTATTTACACATTATTAATAAATAATAAATTATAGAAAACAATATAGAACAATTTGAACTATCAGCTGTACTTGCTAATACCATAGTTTCCATGAGAAAAAAAGCTTGCTTAGTTACTCCTTCTAAGAGGTTGGAGGCAGTTGACATTCCCCAGAAGGCTTAGTATTTGATGCTTTTACTTCTCAGTAAAGCAAAATAGTGAAGCTATTCTTTATCCACTTTAAGCTCGCATTTGCAAGGAAAGTTGATATTTCTAAACTCGTATAAAGTTGTTTGAAAGGTTTGAAAGATTTAAAAGTTCTGCATCATCAAACTCAAGCGAACTTTCAGTGCTTGTTTCAGCTACCTTACTAAGCTTTACTTTCCATTTTCCTAATTCTTCAGCAAAAAAATTAAGGAAGTTTAGCATATCTTCTTGTGTGAGAGCTGCATTATCTTTCACACCTGAAAGCACTATTGCTCCTGCTGACTTAAGATAGCCTAAATGAAGCCCCGCGGTTCCATAGGCGAAGAGGTTTGCCTCAAGGCAAGCTTTATAAAGATGTAGCGGATAATCATTACTTTCATCATGCGCACAAATTGGAGAATAGATAAGAAAACTTTCACTTTGTACTTGATATTGAATTGTAATAATACTTTCCTCACACACAAAAGAGCATGAATTGCCGGCATCTAATTCTAAATCATTAATTCCTAAAACTTGCCCTAATTCTTGAATAAATAACTTTCCATTCATAGATTTTTCCTTGTTTTTGCACTGTTTGTTTTTATTCTATTACTGCATGCATATGACTTTTTACATTTGATTCAAAATTGATTCTGTATTCTTCACGGACAGGATCACCTTTTTTATAAGTTAGAAATTTATCCCAATCAAGTGTGCTTAATCTTTCAAGTTCATTTGCCTGAATTTCAATAGAATACACCCCATCAAGATAGCTTTCATCATATTTTAAAGGTATTGTTTTGTTTTTTTCAGGTTTTGCAGGAATAAACGATAATGTACTAAGAGGACTTCTAGTGTAGCCATCTATGCGCACATTGCCGTTCTCAAGCATTGTTATATGAGCTTGATCTTTTGAGATAGTATTAGCTTTAGAGGCTCCACGACCTGATGGAAAAATTGCTTCTTTTGCTACAACATTATCCAAGGCTCTTGTAGTACCATTTTGTAAACTTTGAGTCAGTATACTTATAAGAACATTAGTCTTTATTCCATCCTCTTTAGATAATCTGTCGAATCTTGCTTCAGGATTTTTAGTTACAAATTGCGCAATTTCATTTCTTGCTTCTTGAAAATTTTTTGAACCCCTTTGCCCGTTTGGAAGCATAATAGTAAACTGACGCTCTATATCATTCTGGAACTGTGTTTTTTCATTGGTCAAACCACTCTTCATAGCAATCAGCATTCCGTCTGTCACCCACGCTTTAAAAGCTTCTTGTGAACTTGCGTTTAAATTGCCTTCTCTTTTATTAGGTATGTCAATTTTGCTTCCTGAAATCATATCATCAGCAGTTCTTATATTAGTGGCTGTTAATATATTTTCACTTACTATTTCAGGAAATCTTTGTTCGTATGTAAGCGGAACTCCAAGATTACTTGCAAGATTTTCTCGCAATAATTTTAAATTTGCACCAAGTGCAGGATTTGCTCCTACACTTTCACTTAAGCTGAATTTAGTTTTTAATAAAATATCGCTAGAGTTTAGTTTCTCAAGCAAAGCTTCTTTCCCTTCTTTTGGTAAGGAAGACATAAATCCTGTAGTTGATAGTTCTCTAAAGCGCGCACCGGCATTTTCACTTACATCTATATTCATCTTATGAAGATGATTTACAAAAGCTTCAACTTCCATTTCATTTAAATCAATTTCAGTTGCAAGTGTAAGAACTTCATTTTGTTGACTTACGCTAAGATTTGTGTCTTCAATTTTTTTGAAGACAGTATTTATTTTATCAAGAACAGTATCAGCTGCTTTACTTACATCAAAAAGGAGTAAATCGTCAGTAGCTGCTACTAATTTTTTAACCTCTAGGCTTACTGCACTGCTTATGGCATCTTTTTGTTCTATAGATAATTCTTTGATATCCTTACTAATGTAGCTAGATACCTTCGCAGCTGTATTCATTGTTGCTTTTTTTTCTTGTTCTTCACGCCCACTTAATGAATCCAGATAGGTTATAACATCTTTCAAGTCTCTTGATTGAAGAGGACCTTTTTTTGCCAACAGATCAATAAGATCACTTCCTAAAGTTTTAACATCACAATATTTAGGGTCTGAAGAAATTGCATTTTTTAGCGCAGCAACAAGGCGCTCATCTTTTTGAAGTGAAGAACCGACTATAAGCTTTCTGCCCAAAGAATGGAACATACTTGCTTGTTTTACTGATGGAGCATAACTGTCTTGATCAAGAACAAGTGTTTGATTTTGATTTCCTAAATTTTTTATTGAATTGAGTAAGCTCATAATTATTCCTTATTCGAGATATCTACACAATTAGTTGTATCAAAAAAATTATTAATTCATGTAGAGCGTTGAGTTTTGGTATATTTTACTGTGTAAAGTTCTCTATTCTGTTTGTTTATGCTGCAAAGCAAGAAGTGTGCCATATACTCTTAATAATCGTATTACAACTGTTTTCATCTATAGAACTCCAGCATACAAAAGATAATTTATTTTTATACACTGCTCTGAGTAACAACTTTGTTGGCAGAAAAGTTGCAATTGGAAATCGTTTACTTAGTTCACACATATATATATCATATACTGTATAAAATCAATATTTAAGTATGTAGTTTTGTATTGGCTAATAGCAAACTCACTTACAGAAAATACACTCATAAGTATACGCTTTTTCTATGCATTTTAAGTTTAGACTCAACTGTACTACACGCTTTATTTTTAACAAGAGTCTATGTAAAATTTTAAATATATTCTGCTTTATTCATTTCTTTCTTCTAATTTGTATGAGAAAAAAATGGGTTTTTATATTGGAAATTTGTTGAATTTTTTTACATAGTTTGTCATAATCTATTTTAGAAGTACACTTTAATAGTAAAAATAAATCTACTTCTGTAGCTATATTAGATAACTTTTCTATAATTGAGCAAATAATAAAATATAAAATCCTTGACCTAGTCAATATTTTATATTACCAAACAAAATTAGAACAATCTAATATTCGACAATAAATTTTATTTAGGTGATAATATGCAAAAAAACTATCGACTTTTTCATTCATTTTTATTTATTTTTTGTATTATAGGAAGTTTTTTCATTTTTCCGCTACAAGTTGAGGCAAGTGAAAAATCAAAAATCAAAGTATTAGCGACAACCTTTCCTATGTATGACTGGTTACGTGAAATAGTAGGTGATTCAAAAAATATAGAAATTGATATTTTGCTAAAATCAGGTGTTGACTTACACAGTTATCAGCCAACTATTCAAGATATTGCTAACATAGCGAAATCTGATATTTTTATTTATAATGGCGGAGAATCCGACGCTTGGGTGAGCGATGTACTTAAGCAAAATATTAATAAGCAACAAACAGTTGTGAATCTTATGTCGAACATTGGCAACAATGTAAAACTTGAAGAAATTGTTGAAGGTATGGAACCACATAACCATGACCACCATAATCATGACCACGGTGAACATGAGCATACTGGACACGACCACGAAAGTAGTCATAACCATAACCACCATAATCATGACCACACAGATCACGGGCATAGTCACAGCCATGATGACATCAACTTACACTACGGCTATGATGAGCATATCTGGCTTTCATTAGAAAATGCTCAAATCATTGTAAAGAATATTTCTGTATTACTCGGTCATCACGACAAAGAAAATATTAAAATTTACAGAACAAATGCACAAGCTTATATCAAAAAACTTCAAACTCTCGATGATAAATATAAAAAAGCAATAGAAAGTAGTCAAACAAAAACTATCTTAGTTGCTGACAGATTCCCATTTAGATATCTTGTAGATGACTACGGCATTGACTATTTTGCCGCCTTTGTAGGTTGCTCTGCCGATACAGAAGCCAGTTTTGAAACAGTTGTTTTTCTATCAAAAAAAGTTGATGAACTCAATTTCGATAATATTTTTATCATAGATGGTTCAAGTGATACCTTAGCAAAAAGTATTCTTTCAGCAAGTAATAAAAAACAATCCAATATTCTTGTTCTTAATTCTCTGCAATCTGTAAAGGCAGAAGATATATCAAATAATATTAGCTATTTTTCAATCATGCAAGAAAACCTTGAAACACTTAAACAAGCCTTAGCAAAGTAAAAGTATGGAATTTATTAAATGTGAAAATCTTGCAATAGGCTATGAAAATAAGACTTTATTAAAAGATATCAATTTTACCATTTCCAAAGGTGAATACTTTTGTATTATCGGAGAAAATGGCGTAGGGAAAAGCACCTTGATTAAAACAATCTTAGGTTTAACCCCTCCACTCAAAGGTAAAGTAGCACTCTGTAATAATTTTACTTTTAATGAAATCGGGTATATTCCACAACAAACTCAAATACAAAAAGATTTTCCTGCATCTGTTTGGGAAGTTGTTTTATCTGGCTGTATAAACGCTCATTCCTTTAGTCCTTTTTATTCTAAAAGAGATAAAATTAAAGCAATGAGCTTACTTGAAAAAATGAAGATAGAACACTTAGCAAAAAAAAGCTTCAATAAAATTTCAGGAGGTCAACAGCAAAGAACATTAATCGCTAGAGCTCTTTGTGCAACAGATAAAATGTTACTTTTAGATGAACCAACCTCTGGCTTAGATATTTCCTCAACTAAAGAAATGTATTCTATCGTAAAGGATTTGAATAGTGAAGGAACTGCTATTTGCATGGTAACACATGATAGTGAAAATGCTTTAAACTTTTCTAGTCATGTAGTCTGCATTTCCTCTTCTGTTGATGTGCTTTCTAAAAATGAATATTTTACAAAGCAAAGGTGCGAACAATGCAAATAGTAAATGGTATTTTTTCCACATTGTCAGTATATTTTTCCTATCCTTTTGTTTTATATGCTTTTATTGTAGGTATTCTAATTGCTCTTTGCTCTTCTTTGTTAGGTGTAACACTTGTTTTAAAAAGATTTTCTTATATTGGCGATGGTCTTTCGCATATAGCATTTGGAGCAATAGCAATAGCAAGTGCTTTAAAGCTAGTGAATGAAAGCATTCTTGTTTTTCCTGTTACTGCTATTTGTGCTATTATTTTACTACGCTTAGGAGAAAATACAAAAATTAATGGTGATGCTGCAATAGCTATGCTCTCTGTTGGATCTTTAGGTTTTGGCTATCTACTTTTGAATCTCTATCCTACTTCTTCAAACATTGCCGCGGATGTGTGTAATACTTTATTTGGCTCTACATCAATACTTACATTGACAAAAACAGATGTTTGGATTTCAGCTATATTATCGCTTTTCGTGCTAAGTATGTATGTTGTATTCTATCATAAAATTTTCTCAATCACCTTTGATGAAACTTTTGCACGCGCAACTGGATTAAATGTAGAAAGATATAATCTGCTTATTGCTATCACAATTGCTGCAGTTATTGTTGTTGCCATGAATCTTGTTGGTTCACTACTTATTTCAGCACTTGTAGTTTTTCCTGCTTTATCTGCTATGAGGTTATTTGAAAATTTCCGTTCTGTAGTAATAACCGCAGCTCTATTTTCAATTTTTTGCGCAGCTACGGGGATTATAGTTTCAATTCTGGCAAGTACTCCTGTAGGTGCAACAATTGTTATAGTAAACTGCTGTGTATTTCTATTTTCTATGCTAATTCAAAAAATACGAGTATATTTCTAAAATATTCTCTGAAGTAGATTTTAAAATTTGATATTTCAAGCTATAGCTCTTCAAAATTTCTTAATTTAGAAACACACCCAAGTAGCTTATCTACTATTTTTTTTGAAATAACATACAATGATTTTAGCTCATTATAGAAATAGCTTGACAATTTTCAGAATAATGTCAAAATAAAAAAAACTTTATAAGGTAGTATTACTATGAAAGGCTTGTTGAAACTTGTGCTCTGCGGCGGCATTTTATATGCCTTCCTTATTTGGATTGGACCATTTATTTCTAATCAATCAGAAATAGGAAGAGCTTTTACAACTGTGCTTGAAGAAAATGATTTACATAGCGGTGCGCTCTACTATACTGATTTACCAATGATTTATGAAGCAGAAGCAGCTGTTCGCGCAGGTGTAAAAAAAGGTATGGAAATCAGAGATGAAGATGATTCCCTACTCTATGACTTTCTTTTCAAAAAAGGAAGCTAACTTAGGTAGTATAGAGAATTAATCTAAATAATACATTTAGCTACTAACAATTTTTTTTGCATGAACTATTCGTGCTCTGCTATGTACATTTTATGATATTTTTATTATAATAGCCTAACTACATTTATAAACAGTATTTAAATATAATTTGAAATAAAGAGGAAATTTATGCAACGCATTTCAGTTAAAGAACTTTTAAATTCACAAAACTCCATTGAAGATATCACACTTTGTGGCTGGATTCGCACTAGAAGAGATTCAAAAGCTTTCAGTTTTATTGAAGTGAACGATGGCTCTTGCCTCGCTAACATTCAGTGCATTATTGATGAAGGAACACAAGCTTATGAAGTTCTTACTAGCGAAAATATGCAAATTAATACAGGCGCTGCTATCCAAGTAAAAGGCAGCCTTATAGAATCTCCGGGTAAGGGGCAAAAATGGGAAGTAAAAGCTTTAGAAATGCACGTGTTTGGTCTTGCTGATCCTGAAACTTTCCCAATTCAGAAAAAGCGTCACACTGATGAATACCTCAGAACAATCGCACACTTACGTCCTCGCTCAAATAAATATGGCGCTGCTGCAAGAGTTCGTTCTGCGGCTTCACGCGCTGTTCATGAATTTTTCCATAATCAAGGTTTCTATTACGTTCATACTCCAATCCTCACCGGTGCTGACTGCGAAGGTGCTGGCGAAATGTTCAGAGTAACAACCCTTGCTCCTGAAAAGAAAGATTTTTCTGAAGACTTCTTTGCAAAACAAGCTCATCTTACCGTATCAGGTCAATTAGAAGCTGAAGCTATGGCTATGGCTTTAGGAAAAGTTTATACTTTCGGCCCTACTTTTAGAGCTGAAAATTCAAATACTCCTCGTCACGCTGCTGAATTTTGGATGATTGAACCCGAAATCGCTTTTGCTGACCTCAATGACGATATGAAACTTGCTGAAGATCTTACTCGTTATGTTGTTGATTATGCTCTCAATAACTGCATGGAAGACCTCACTCTTTTTGATAATTTCGTTTCAAAAGGTTTACTCGATAGCTTAAAAGTTCTTCAAAGCAAAGAATTTAATAGAATCCCTTACTTCGATGCTATTGATATATTACAAAAATCAGGTAAAGATTTTGAATTCCCTGTAATTAAAGGGCAAGATTTACAAACAGAACACGAAAGATTCCTTACAGAAGAATACTTCAAAGGACCTGCTACTGTTTATAACTATCCTAAAGATATCAAAGCCTTCTATATGAGAATGAACGATGATAACGAAACCGTTGCAGCTATGGACTTACTTGTTCCACGCATAGGTGAACTTATTGGCGGTTCTCAACGTGAAGAAAGACTTGATAGATTAGAAAAACGTATCGTTGAACTTGGACAAAACCCAGCCGATTACTGGTGGTATTTAGATTTACGCCGCTTCGGTTCTGCACCGCATGCCGGCTTTGGTATGGGCTTTGAACGTATGCTTATGCTCCTAACAGGTATAAGCAATATCCGCGATGTTATATCATTCCCACGTACTCCGGGAAGCTTGGAGTTCTAAAATGTTTGGTTTTATAAAGCGTAAAGAGACTGATAAACTCAAAAATGAGAAAATTATCATTGTTGGAGCGGGTGAAGTTGGCTATCAACTCTCACGCAGACTTACGCGCGCAAACCATTCTGTAACTGTAATTGATAATAATGCCGGCAAGTTAGAGACTTTTCAAAACACCTTGGATGTGCAAATTCTCCAAGGTTCGGGCGCAAATCCGCAAGTTCTTGAAGATGCCGGCATTAAAAATGCTGATGTATGTATTGCTGCAACAAATAATGATGAAACAAATCTACTTATCTCAACGTTTGCTGCAATGCTAAATCCATCTTGTAAGCGTCTTGCTCGTGTACGTGAAGACGATTACGCAACCTATACCCATCTCTTTAAAGTGCATGGAATTGAAATTCATCTTATAGTGAATCCGGAAGATGCTGTTGTTCGTATGATTGACCGCCTTCTTTCTTTACCGCAAGCCCTTGATTATGCTGAATTTGCTATGGGACAAGTACGAATGGTTTGCTATAAAGTAGAAGAAAGTGAGATTATAGGGCATCCCCTATTCGACTTTAGAACGCTTACAAAATGTGACGATATCTTAGTAGCTGCAATTAGAAGAGAAGGTACACTCTTTATTCCATCAGGTGAAGACACTATAGAAAAAGATGATATTGTATACTTCGTCTATCAATCATCAAAACAAAAATTTCTACTAAAATTGCTTAATAAACATAATGCCTTATTTAAATCAGCTTGCATTGTAGGCGGTGGTAATATAGGCTTGCAACTTGCACAGCTATTTGAGGATAGAGGTTTAACCGTAAAACTCATTGATCAGGACGAAACTAGAGCAAAATATTTAGCATCTGAACTAAATTCTAGCCTTGTCTTGCTTGGCGATGCAAGAGAAAAAGAAGTTCTTGTTACTGAAAATATTGGTAAAATGGACGTATTTGTCTCAGTTACTGAAGATGAAGAAACTAATATTCTCACCTGCTTACTTGCTAAAAGTTTAGGAGTGAGAGATACTGTTGCAAGAGTAAATAAATCAAGCTATGTTTCTCTGCTCTCAACAATTGGAATTGATCATAGTGTAAGCCCGCGCTTAGCTGCGGTAAATTCATTTATGAACTATATACGTGAAGGAAAAGTCTTTGCCTCTGTTAGTATAGGTGCTGAAGAAGCCGAAATTCTAGAAATAGAACTTACAGCCGACTCCCCTTATCTTAATAAAGCAATCAAAGATTTAGATTTTCCAAAAGGTATTCTAATTCTCAGTATTTTACGTAAAGGAAAAGTAATTATTCCGCAAGGTAATACTGTGATTCAACCAGAGGATCATATTATCGCTTTTGGTACGCAAGTTGCTTTAAAGCACCTATATAAATAAATCCTCAAAAAAGGAGACTATAATGCAGTCAGACCAAGCAGACGGCGAATTCATCACCCTTAGACAGCTTATTGTAGAAAGCTATAATTACCTAAATTCTATTCTTACTCAGTCAGAAAATGCAACCTTGTCAGTTCTTGATTACGTCGAGCATCACATCGAACTACATGAAGAAAGAGAAGAATTACTAAAAAAAGATTCACTCACAGCTGAAGAACTGCAAATGCTCCGCGATAAAGAAGTAGGAATCGGTAACGATTTATCTGAAGTTATCTCATTGCTTTCTTTCCAAGATTTGAATGGGCAAAGAATTAAAAAACTTCTTACGAATCTAAAACATTTTGAAAATGCAATTACCGATATTGACAAAAAAATTATGCTTCCGGGCAAACAGCTTAAAGGCCCTGAATCTAATAATGGACAAGTGAATATTGATAGCCTTTTAGCTCAGTTCGATTTATAATACTTTTATTCTCTCACCCTATAACTATTTGATATTTTAATATTATTTTTTATGCTAACAAAATTACTATTTTTATAAATTTATATTCAAAATATAGCTATTTTTCCTAAACAGTGTTTTGAATATAATAATCAAATAAAATAAGTTAGTTAAATAATTTGACCTAGTTAAAATAATCACGAAATAACTTGCATATTTTAGAACTTTATAGTACGTTGAATCTATGAAAATCACTACGGTAAGATATTCAGTTAAACACTAAAGGAGAATTGTATGTCAACTTTCAAAAACATTATTTGCTCAATCAGCCTTATCGAACACAGCGAAGACATTGTATACTATACTCGCGAACTTGCTAAACAAAATGACGCTAAAATCTATGTAGTGCACTCACTGCCTTCAATGGATTCCGTGCGTAGCTTTGTTTCAGATTCTGATGTAGCAAAAGGTGTATTTGATCAAGCTGAAGAAGGTGCAAAAAAGTATCTTGATAAATTTATCGAAGAAAACTTTGCTGGCCTTGATGCCGAAGGTTTTGTAACTGTTGGTAATCCGGCAAATGAACTTCTTATTTTAGCTGATAAATTATGTGCCGATGTTATCATTATGGGTAGCATGTCAACAAAAGGCTTCTTCAACTTCTTCAATTCAAGAGCCTCCCAAGCTGTTATTGGAAAAACACGTATTCCTGTTATGGTTGTTCCTAACGACCTTGATATGGAATGTACACCAGAAGACTAAAAAAATCACTCTCCCTCAAACTTAGTTCGAGGGAGAGTATTTTGTTATGGAGTATAACTTGCCAGCAACAATTATAATATCTTTGGCTGTAGTCCTTTTGCTTTTAGTGGTAATTCTAAAAAAAAGCAAAAAGCCTTCGGTAGCACCTGAAGTAGTAGAACAAGAAAAGAAAGTAGAAATCAATATTGACGACTTGCCGGAAAATTTACGTGAACAATATCAGATAGCTACTGCACCAACAAGTCAAAACCTGCCTGTTCTCTATGCTTTAGTCACATGCCAGCATTGTATTCGTACTCAAAAATTCCTAAAAGAAAATCAGATTGCGTTCAAGCTTATACATGTTGACCTATTTAGCGGAGAAACAAGAAAAGAAATTATGCGAGTTCTTAAAGAATTCAATGAAAAAGGTTCTTTTCCAACTTTTATTATGCCATCCGGCAAAACAGTTGTAGGTTTTCGTGAACATTTACTGAGAGAGGCTATAAAGAATGAACCAGAACGAACTTCATAATTATCTCAAAACATTTGAAAAAGATGGTTTTTATCTCCACGCAGATGAAGAGCATAGACTTAGAACAATAGATAGTCTTCTGGCTAATCATGAAAAATACAATAACCTTGCTTGCCCATGTAGATTAGCTACTGGGAACTTGGAAGATGATGAAGATATCATTTGTCCATGCGTATATTGTAAAGATGATATTGAAGAATTCGGTGCTTGCTACTGCTTACTTTTCGTAAAAGATGACTTTAAAGAAGACCCTAGCTTCTTCCCAGACATAGATGATAGAAGACCACCTGAAAAAGTAAAATAGTTTATAAAAATCCATATTCTAAGGCTTTCTTAATGATTACAAATACAAGCCGTACTGCTAAAAAAATTCTCGATCAGCAAGGTGTTCAAAAAACTTTAGCACGCGGCTTGTTTTCATTTATGTATCTAAATCCTCTCAACTTTACACCTTATTCAAACAAGACTGAACAAGTTAAAAACAAACCCAAAAAAGTTCTTTTCTTAGGGCTTGGCTATAACGGGCACGATGATACTCTAAACTTTCTGAATGAAGTAGATGAAGTTTACGTTTTTGAATATACTGCATTTTCAACAGCATGCAGTGAAGCTAATATCGAAGTTGCATCCATAAAGAATGCAAAATATCTAACAGAAAGCCAAATGCTTACTTTTCTAGAAAATGAAGAAGATTATTCAAATTTAGCCATTTATATTTATAAACAAAATTTATTATTATTCCCAAGATATTGGAATAGTTTGTTATTAAAAATTGAAGATGTGCTTAGAAAATCAATATTAAGCTCGTTACCGAACTCAGAAAAAAATCTACCTTTCAAAAAAAATTATTCTGAAAAAAAAGTATTCTTTGCCTCATTTAAAAATGATTTAATGCACAAAGAAGTTCAAGAAGCATTAGAGGAAAACTATTACACCTGCTTAAAATGCCCCCCTTATACTATAAGTGAACAAACTCGTAATATCCTACAAATTAATGAAGATTCATATTATGATGTGAAAGAAATTATTCAAAATGAAAAGCCAAGTTTTTTCTTATCAATAAATGGTAGATATTTAGATGCAAATGGCCGTATATTTTCTCTTTTAGAACATTTAAAAATACCATTGGCTTTATGGATTGTTGATAATGTATGGAACATATTATCAGCATTCAAAAGTGACTGGTGGAAAGAATGTTATCTTTTTGTTACTGATAGTTCATTTATTTCTCAATTAAAAGAAAATGGCGCTAAGCACGTATATTACTTACCTCTTGCAGGATATAAAAACATCAAAGTATCAGAGAAACTAACTGATAATATTGAAAATTTAGAACTACTTTTTGTAGGGCACTCTGCTTTCACAGGAAAAGCTTCTTTCTTTAATGCTACATCTAAGAATCAAGATTTTCTTGAGAAAAAAAAATGTGAAGTTTTAGATTCTTATCTCAATAAAAACGCAAAAAGCTGCGTAAATTTTCATACTATCTATAGTGAACTAGCTAAAAATGAAAATATAAAACTCTGGGGTTCACACGATTTTAGAAATATTTCTTATTACGCTTGTGAACTTGATATCTTTCATAAAACATACTGGTTAAATCGCCTTTCAGAGCAACTCACTATTATTGGGGATAAAGGTTGGAATACATTGCTTAATAAGGCAAATATTCTTACTCCTGTAGACTACTATACTACTTTACCAAGCTATTATAATAAGGCAAGATTTACACTAAATATTCCTTCTATGCTTATGCCAAGTGCCCTAACTCAAAGACATTTTGACGTTTGGCTCGCCGGTGGATTTTTATTTTCAGCGCCTACTGCGGGTCTTAAAATTTTTTCAACTGAACTTCAAGAATCAATTTCGGTATCAACTCCCGATGAACTCATTATGAAAATGAAAGTTTTATCTTTAAATCCAAACTACTATAATAAGTTAAAAAAATACACACAAAATGAGATTTTCTCCTCTCATCTCTATAAACATAGAATTGAAGCTATAATAGACCGCCTTTCTATTTAAAGTATCCATAAAAAATTATTTGACATATATACTGGTTAGCGATATTAATAAAATTGTTTGAGTGCACAACCAATAAATAAAGATTGATTTTCCACTACAAAAAAAGTTATTCTGAGAGAGAGGTATTTACAATGAACGAACGTAGCCAATCAAAAAGAGAAGCCAAATTTACTCTTTTGCTCTATTTAGTATATTTTTTATGGTCTATACTATTTGCTTACGGTTTAGGCAGTGGCAACCCGAATAATTATACTTTAATTTTTGGCTTTCCTGCGTGGTTTTTCTTTTCATGTATTGTAGCGTATCCACTTTGCTGTATTGGAGTATACGTTTTAATAAGAAAAGTATTCTCTAATAATGAAGGAGTAAAATAATGAATAACGTATTACTCCCTATTATAATATATCTATGTATTTCATTGTTGATAGCTTTTTATGCTCGTAAAGCAAGTAGACAAGCTCAATTATCCGGCAACTCTAGCTTTTTGGAAGAATATTTTTTAGGAAGTCGCTCACTTGGCGGATTTGTTCTTGCTATGTCTGTAACCGCTTCTTATGCTTCAGCTTCTTCCTTTGTAGGAGGCCCCGGTGTTGCCTATACTCTTGGTCTTAGTTGGGTTTTGCTTGCTATGATTCAGGTTCCTACAACATTTCTTACTCTTGGAGTGCTTGGATCACGATTTGCAAAAGTCACTCGTGAACTTAAGTGCGTCACACTTACAGATTTCTTATATAAAAGATATAATTCATCAGCGGTAGTCCTTATTGCTTCGTTATCATTAGTAATTTTCTTTATGGCAGCTATGTTAGCTCAATTTATTGGTGGAGCTCGACTTTTTCAATCTGTCACCGGCCATAGCTACGAAGTAGGACTTATGCTTTTTGCGCTAACTGTGATAATTTATACATCAATAGGAGGCTTTAGAGCTGTAGCAATCACTGATACTCTCCAAGGAATTGTAATGATGATTGCCGCCTTCGCCTTACTTTTTGTTGTATTACAGTCGACTAATGGTGTAGAAAATGCTGTTATCTCATTACGAGAAATAAATCCTGGTTTAATAAGCCCTTACGGACCTGATAATGCCGTACCAATTCCTATGATGATGTCATTTTGGGTACTTGTAGGGCTTGGAGTTCTTGGTTTGCCGCAGACAGTTCAAAAATGCTTAGCATTTAAAGATACTAAATCATTACAGCAAGCTATGCTTATAGGAACTATAGTAATAGGTTTTCTTTTACTTGCTCTTCATTTATGCGGAGCTTTTGGTCGTGTTTTATTTCCTAATCTTGAAAGTGGTGACTTGATTATTCCTACTCTAACACTTGAACTTTTCTCACCTTTTTGGGCTGGTGTATTTATTGCTGGTCCTATGGCTGCAATTATGTCAACAGTTGACACAATGCTATTACTCGCTTCAGCAGCCATTATTAAGGATTTGTACATTCACTTTGTATTAAAAGGTGATATCGCACAAATGCAAGAGAAAAAAATACGTTTATCATCATTTATTGTCACTATTGTGCTTGGTCTTTGTGTATTTTTAGCAGCGTTAAATCCACCTGACTTACTTGTATGGATTAACCTTTTCGCTTTTGGCGGACTTGAAGCTGTTTTCTTATTTCCTTTTATATTCGGACTTTATTGGAAAAAAGCAAATGCAAAAGGCGCATTAACTTCTATGATTTGTGGTTTAACATCATACGTTTTTTTCATTCTAAACCCTGTACTACCTTATAAGATAAATGCAATTGTACCATCTCTTTTTATTGCGGGATTCACTTTTTACCTTGCTGTTATTCTTACAGCTAAACAAGATAACTAATTATGATTATTGACTTTCATACCCATGTATTTCCTGATTTTTTAGCTCCTAAAGCGATTTCAATACTTCTAAAAAAAGGTGATGGCAAACTCACTGCTTGTCATAATGGAACAGTAGATGGTTTACTTCAAAATATGGCAGCTTGGAATATAGATTATTCTGTTATTGCACCCATAGTTACTAAACCATCTCAAACCCTTACACTTAATGAATGGGCAGCTAAAATAGAATCGCCTAAAATTATACCTTTTGGCTCTTTCTATCCTCATACTGATGACTTTAAAAGTGATATCGACCACATTGTCAATTTCAACTTAAAAGGTATAAAACTACACACGGAATATCAAGATTTTCATCTTCTTGATTCTAAAATGCTTAAAGCATACGAATATGCTCTTTCAAAGGGACTTGTCTTATTGTTTCATTCCGGTCAAGATGATGGCATGCCGCCGCCTTATAAGAGTTCTCCAAAACAATTTGCAGACTTAGCTGATATTTTTCCAAATGAAAAAATTGTTGTGGCTCATCTTGGTGGCTATCGCGAGTGGGACGAAGTTTATGAACACCTTGCAGGAAAACCATTATATCTTGATACTTGCATGGGTTTTAGTCATTTTACAACCGAACAATTTCTCAAAATAGTCGAAAAACATGGTGCAGGTAAAATTCTTTTCGCTTCAGATGCACCTTGGAGCAAAGCAAATGAAGAAATTGAATCGCTTAAAAAAACAAAACTCTCTAATGAAGAAAAATCTATGATTTTAGGAAGTAATGCAAAAAAACTATTAAACATCTAGAAAGTCCTCTTGCCTATTTTTTTGAAATAGTTTAAATAATATACATAATCAGAACTAAGTCTATTAAAAGGAGATTACAAATGGATTTAAAAGATCTCGTTACAAAAGCTCGCACATACAGACGTTTTACATCAGAAAAAATATCTAATGAAATACTTAATGAATTTGTTGAAATTGCTTCACACTGCCCATCTGCAAGAAATCAACAGCCTACTCGATATATCCTTGTAAACACAGAAGAAAATATTCAACTTGTTGACGAGGCAATAAATCTTTCCGGGCTAAACTATGAAGCAAGAAAAGAATTTGCAAATATGCACCCAACAGCATATATTATTCTTTGTTCTCAAAAAAGTATAGGACTTTTTCAAACTATGGACATTGGAATAATCGCTCAAACAATTCAACTTGCTGCAGCCGAAAAAAATATCGGAACATGTATGATTGGTGCTTACAACAAAGTAAAAGTAGCTGATTCTTTTCCTATTATCGAAGATTCAAACCTTGATTCTTACCTAATTCTTGCTTTTGGTTACCCTGATGATACTATTGAAATAGTACCGGCAGATCCAAGTAAAAATGGCTATTGGCGTGAAAATAATACTCATTACGTACAAAAAAATTCTGCTTCTCAAAACATTCTTGCCAGAGTTTAGAAATTTTCAAACTACAATTATTAAAAATAGTTAGATGAAAGGGGAAGGCTGCACTTTACTGTAAAATGCAACCTTCCCCTTTTTTATGTATTTTTCTTATTTCTTAGTCTCTAAGCCATTCAACTCTTGAGTCAGACTTTACTCCAAAACGTAATGGCGCATCAGTATCCGGCGAATCTATTAGAGACATTTCAACTATAACATGTTGATTTTCCCTAATTTGACCTTTGATTATATATGTTGCAAGCGGAGTTTCAAGCTCGTGCTGTAGATATCTTTTGAGTGGACGTGCACCAAAAAGTGGATCATACGCTGCTTGAGCTATGTATTGCTTTGCTTTATGCGTAATTTCAAGACTTATATGTCTGGATTCAAGACGTTTCAGAAGTGACGCAAGCTGAATATCGATAATTTTTTCAATCTGAGATTCTTGAAGAGGTTTGAAGAGAACCGTGTCATCAATACGGTTTAGGAATTCCGGACGGAAGTAATTACGTAATTCTGACATGATATCTGAACGTACATTTTCAAAAAGATTGCCACGTTCATCAATTCCCTCAAGAAGAATATGAGAACCAATATTTGACGTTAAAATGATAATTGTATTCCTAAAATCAACTGTTCTACCTTGAGAATCTGTCAAACGTCCATCGTCGAGAAGTTGAAGAAGAGTGTTGAAAACATCAGGGTGAGCTTTCTCAATTTCATCAAATAATATAACAGAATACGGGCGACGTCTGATAGCCTCAGTAAGTTGACCGCCTTCATCGTATCCTATGTATCCCGGAGGCGCTCCTATCAAGCGTGATACGGAATGTTTTTCCATATATTCACTCATATCAAGGCGAACCATATTATCTTCAGTGTCGAACAAAGCTTCTGCAAGTGCCTTACATAATTCTGTTTTACCAACGCCGGTAGGTCCTAAAAATAGAAAAGAACCTACAGGTCTATTCGGGTCAGAAAGTCCTGCTCGTGAGCGGAGAACTGCCTGAGAAACTGATTGCACTGCTTCATCTTGACCAACAACTCGCTTATGAAGTTCGTATGGAAGAGAAAGAAGTTTTTCTTTTTCACTTTCAAGAAGTCTAGTAACCGGTATACCTGTCCAGCGTGCAACTATACCTGCCACGTCATCAGGGCGAACTTCTTCTTTTAGAAGTCTGTGCTCATTTTGACTAAGTTCATCAGCCGCTTTAAGTGCATTTTCAAGTTTTACAAGATCATCATATTGTAGACGAGAAGCTTTTTCATAATTTGACTCACGTTGAGCCTCTTCAATTTGTCTTTTTACTTCTTCAATATTTGTTTTTATTTGACGAACTCTATCAATTGAAGATTTTTCACTTTCCCACTGCGCTTTATATGTCGCTTGCTGAACACGAAGTTCAGAAAGTTCATTTTCTAACTTTTCAAGGCGTTCTTTAGATGCGGCATCAGTTTCTTTACGAAGAGCTTCACGCTCGATTTCAAGTTGCATAACCTTTCGGTTTACTTCATCTAATTGCGCAGGAAGAGAATCAATTTCTGTGCGGATAAGCGCAGCTGCTTCATCTATAAGGTCAATTGCTTTATCGGGGAGTTGTCTATCCGCAATATAGCGTTGCGAAAGAATCACTGCTTCAACGATTGCGGAATCTGAAATTCTAACCCCATGATGTACTTCAAATTTTTCTTTTAGACCGCGAAGAATTGAAATTGCATCTTCAGTTGTTGGTTCTTCTACAAGAACAGGTTGAAAACGTCTTTCAAGTGCCGGATCTTTCTCGATATATTTTCTGTACTCATCAATTGTTGTTGCTCCTATACAATGCAATTCCCCACGGGCAAGCATTGGTTTTAGAAGATTTCCGGCATCCATACTACCTTCGGTTTTTCCAGCACCAACAATCAAATGAATTTCATCAATAAATAGAATGATTTCACCATTAGAATCTTCTACTTCTTTCAATACAGCTTTAAGTCTTTCCTCAAATTCCCCACGATATTTTGCGCCTGCAATAAGTGAACCCATATCGAGTGAAAAAATCTTTTTATTTTTCAATCCTTCCGGTACATCGCCGTTAAGTATACGGAAAGCTAAACCTTCTACAATCGCAGTTTTACCAACACCGGCTTCACCTATGAGTACAGGATTATTCTTTGTACGTCGTGATAATATACGTATTGTGCGACGAATTTCATTTTCTCTGCCGATAACAGGGTCAAGCTTACCTTTAGAAGCCGCTTCCACAAGGTCACGAGCGTATTTAGTCAATGCTTCAAAGCTATCTTCAGGACTTGCAGAAGTCACTCTATGCGAACCACGAATTTCTGCCGTTGCTTGAAGGAATTTTTCTTGTGTGAGCGAAAATTCTTTCATCACATCTTGAATACTTCCTGCCGGAGCATATCCTACATTCTTTGAAATTAATTCAGCAAATACATGCTCTACGCTGATATACTCATCTTTCAGACGTTTTGCTAACTCTTGAGAAAGACTCAATACTTTAGCGAGTCTGCCGGAAATACGAATTTGATTCATATCCTCTACAGAAGCTCTCACCTTTGGTCTTTTATCAAGTGCATTATTCAAAGCAGAAAGGAATGATTGTTGGTTAATTCCTAGTTTTGTTAGTATCTTACCAACAAGACCTTCCTCTTGTTCAACCAGTGTATATGCTAGATGCTCAACATCAACTTCTTGATGCTCCATCTTATATGCGAGAGACTGTGCTTGTGCCAGCGCTTCTTGCGATTTTATTGTTAATTTATTCATATCCATAATGATTTTATCCTTTATTGTCATTTTTTATTTTTTTGCCTTCGGCAACCAAAGGGAATGATTCCCTTTGGAAACCCCTTTTCTTTTTTTCGCAAGCTCAAAAAAGGAAAGTGTCTTTACAAAAAAATTATTTCCTTTAGAGTCAAAATAAAACAATCTTCTTGAGTATTTTGGAAGTCTTTACAAGGTGAACGACTTTAACATCAAAGAAAATATTTCAAAATAAAATTCTATTAATTCAACGCTTCTACCAAAAAAATAAGTTAAAGCTGAAAATTTTTGTCTAGGGTGTATTCCTAAATTAAGAGATTTTGTGGAATTTTCAACTAAAAGTGATTTTTTATGAAGTGCAATGTATCAAAACATACATAAACTGAATAAAAAATCATCTTTTGGGGAGAAAAAACGCAAAAGAATTAATTTAGAAACACACCCTAGGGAGTGTTTCAATGCCACTCAAAACTTAACAAGTAGTTAGAGTAAATTTTTTTCGGTGTCACTTAGAATTGTAATAGCTAAAATGAGGATTTTATGCACCGATAGTTAAAAATTTTGTAAGGAAAGATGTAAGCTCGAGAGAGGGAAAACTCAACGTAAGAAGACTTCACTTTTCAAAAGTTGTGGTTTCCTTCTCTCGAGAAAACTTCATAAAAACCTATCTAATCTTAGATTTTAGCTCTTGAATTTCGCTTTCAAGGGTTTCTACTCTATCGAGCAAGTCTACAATGATTGCAGCTGGTAAAGCTTGAATTTCAAAATCAGCACAAATTCTTTCGAGTTTGCGTACTTTGTATACATCTGATGAGGTAAACATTAGACTTTCTTCTGTTTTTTGAGTAGCTTTCAACCACCCCATTTCTACCAATTCATCAAAACGCTCGCTTGAAAGAGAGGTTTGAGAGAGAAATTCACCTTTGGTAATCAAGCGAGATTTTGAAGGAAAATCAGATTGTGAGAGGTCGATATCCACTTTATTTGAATCAGTCATTACTTGTTTCCTCCTTATGTAATTCTTCCCATAATTCTTTTTGTTTATCACTTAATTCATCAAATTTTGGTAGAGTAATCACGATTTTAGCGTAAAGATCACCTCTTTTATTTGGTGCGCCTAAACCTTTACCACGCAAGCGTAATTTTCTTCCACTGCTGGAACCAGCCGGAATATTTAGTTCTACACTGCCCTCTAAAGTTGGCACTAAAACCTTTGCGCCGAACATTCCTTGAGTTGGAGTAAGTTCAACTTCACAAATAAGGTTATCATTTTCAATTTCAAAACTTTGATGTTTTGCGTAGTGAAGTATGATGTATAAATCACCATTTGGTGAACCGGCAGAACCTTGTCCTTGTAGGCGTAGCTTTCCACCATTTTTTACACCTTTTGGAAGGTTTACTTTTAGTGTTTTATTATTGAGAGTAAAGTGTTTTTCACCACCATTTACAGCCTCTTCTAAAGTGATTGTAACCTCGGTTTCAATATCACGCCCTCTGCGTTGCCTGCCGGAGAACCCCCCGAAAGGATCAGCACCCGGACCGCCTGCTCCACGAGGTCCACCTCTTTGACCAAATAGCATTTCAAAGAAGTCAGAAAAATCTCCTCCGCCTCCGCTGAATTGCCCACCGCCAAAGTTACCGAACTGCGAAAAATCATAACCGCCCGCACCATTTTGAAACTGCTGGCCGTGTTGCCAATTATGCCCTAATTGATCATAGAGTTTTCTTTTTTCGTCATCTTTTAGAACTTCGTAAGCTTCATTAATTTCTTTAAATTTATCTTCTGCTTCAGCATTATTCGGATTTAAATCCGGATGATATTTTCTTGCAAGCTTTTTATAAGCTTTTGCAATCTCATCTTTTGTCGAGCTACGAGTTACATTTAAAACTTCATAATAATCTTTATACGTAACAGACATTTAGCACTCCTTAATTATACACTTCAATCACATAAAAAATAATATTTACTTAGAGCTTGTCAATATGCTGACATTCTATATTTAGGAAAAAATATGAAAAAATTAAAAGAAAATTTTCACATTCACAATAACTTTATCTAATTATATGAAAAATTTACTGAATTTTTATCTTGAATAGTTTTTAAAAATATTGTATAGATGTGTTGAATTTTTGATTATAATCTTGATTTATTCTTTTAAGATAAATATTTACGATTATAATTGCATATTGATTTGTTTTATTAGGGGAAAACAATGACTAAGAAAGAAGCTCTTCTTCAAGCTGCTAAAGAACTTTTTGGTGAATACGGATTTACTGAAACTACTTTTAAAAAAATTTCCGATAGAGCAAACGTTGCTTTAGGTTTGCTCACTCACCACTACGGGAATAAGGAAAGACTATTCCTCGCCGCTGGTATGGACGTTTTAAATAATTTTCTTCGTGTGTTAGAAGATGCAGTTGATGACACTTCTTGTGGAAAAGAAGCTGTTTTATCTTACTGTAAAGCTTACCTCGACTTCACTATTAATCCAAATTCTAATTGGCTTGTACTTGTGCGCTGCTCGCCGTATTCTGACATGAAAGTTACCGATGACAGACAAATCATGTTCGATAAATTCAATGATGTACATAAAATTCTCGAACAAAGCCTTATGCGCGGCATGGTAGACGGCAGCATTCGTGAACTGCCTATCCAAGCGACTGAACAAGTTATTGTTTCAATGCTTGTTGGCGTAAATAGAACAAATGTTCTTACCCCTTACGCTCCTAAAAATTTATACACTGAGACTCTGCGCTTTGTTGAGCGCTCAATTACAACCTAAAAAACTCTATGGAATCACTTAATTTTTTATCGCCTGCCTTTGAATTTCTTGGAAATTTGGCTATGCCGATTATAGCTCTTATATTTGGCTTTGTTGAAGGTATTACAGAATTTTTACCTGTTTCGTCTACAGGACATTTAATCCTTACAAATCACCTTCTTGGCTTTGGCTCTGAAGGTATAACTGAAGGATTTGAAGTAGTTATTCAAGTTGGCGCAATGTTTGCTGTATTATGGCTCTATTTTGGAAGATTTTGGGGTTTACTCTTTCCTAAAAAAGATAATCCACCTAAATTTTCAGGCTTTTATGGCTTATATCTTTTGTTTCTTACTTCGCTTCCGGCTTCATTGCTTGGTCTTATACTTCATAAGTATATAAAAATGCTTTTCAGTGTAGAAAGTGTGCTCATTTTTTTAGTGCTTGGCGCTATTTTCATGTTGATTGCTGAACACTTTCAAGACAGAAAACCTGAAAATACCGAACAAATAGAATCCATTGACGAACTCACTCCACGCCTTGCGCTTGGCATTGGTTTGTTCCAAATTCTTGCGCTCTGCCCTGGATTTTCGCGTTCAGCATCTACAATTATGGGTGGTATGTTTCTAAATCTATCACGCAAAACTGCTGCCGAGTATTCCTTCTTTGCCGCTGTTCCAATTATTGTTGCCGCTTCTGCTTACGATTTCATCAAGTCGTTTGAAGCCTTTACAACTGCGGATATAAGCTTTCTTGCATATGGTATTCTTTTTTCATTTATATTTGCTGTTCTTGCTATAAAGCTTTTTATATCCTTTGTATCTAAGTATAGTTTTAGAGTATTTGCGTATTATAGAATTGCTATTGCTGCTGCTCTTTACTTATACTTTTTCTAGAATATCTTTCTATACACTACAAAAAAAGGGAAAGCCTACATTGTTAGCTTTCCCTTTTTTACGTTTGCTGTTTTACACTGTTCTGTAAGGTAGATTTCAAGTTTTAGAATTACTGAACCTTACTCATATATGACTGCAACTCTTGAGCTTGTTCCGTTAACTCTTTAATCGCTTCTGCTGATTGAATAATTGCTTCAGTTGTGCTGTTTACCGTATCACTAATATCTAGCATTGAGTGAGATATTTCATTAGATACATTTTTTTGCTCTTGCGCTGCTGTTGAGATATTTTGTATCATTTCAGATGTTTGCGTTGTAAAGCTTACAATTTCCTGCAAGGAGTTTTCTGATTCTTGCGCTAGGCGAGCAGTTGTTTCAACATAAGTTACTACACTTGAAACCTCTTGTTGGTTTGCTCGACTTGATATTTGGATTGCACGAATGCTGCCCGCAACTTCGCTTGTTGCTGACATCGTTTTTTCTGCAAGTTTACGAACTTCGTCTGCTACAACGGCAAATCCTCTACCTGCCTCACCTGCTCTGGCTGCTTCTATTGCGGCGTTTAGAGCAAGAAGGTTTGTTTGATCTGCTATATCTGTAATCACATTGATAACGCTATCGATACCTTCTGCAAGTTCATCAAGTTTAGCCATATTACCTTTAAGATTTTCTGAGGAATTGCTGAGTGCCGTCATAGATTCAGTCATCTTTCCTAAAGTTGTAATACCTTCGCTTGCTTTTAGTCGAACATTTTCACCTTGTTCGGCTGTAATACTTGCATTTCTTGCCACTTCTATAACTGAGGCATTCATTTCTGTCATTGCTGCTGAAGTGCCTTCAATACGTTCTTTTTGTAAGTTTGAACCTTGAACAATATTTTCTGTCTGTGATGAAAGCTCTTCCGCTGCCGATGCAACTCTAAGCGCAACACCATTTGCTTGTTCTGATAATGCTTTAATTGCATTTGTTTGCTCTTTCATTTGAGTTACATCATGGAGAAGTTCAACATAGGCAACTATATTTCCATCTAAGTCGTATAGTGGATTTGCTGATACTGAAAGAACTTTATCTCCACCTCTTGTTGCGCATAATGCTTCGCCTGATAAAGTGCCTTTGCGGGCTATTGATGAACATCCTAAACATGTTGAAGTACTATTACAACAATGAGCGCGGAATAAATCAGAACATTTTTTACCTTGAACATCATCCATGTTCACCATTTTTTTAGCGGCATTATTCATATAACGTACATCATTTTGAGGAGTTGCAGTAAATAGTCCTGTCTGCATATTTTCTATATATTTTATGTATGAATCAGATACTGTGTTAATTGTAAGAGCAAGATTTTGGTATTCACCTTTAAATTCGTTTAAGTCCACTCTTGCATTTAAAAATCCACTTGCTACATCATTTGCATTTTTGCGTGATGTTGCTATCATTGAAACAAGTACTCGAGATATATCACTTATACTTGATAAAACAAGACCAACTTCACCTTTTTCTTTAATGTTCGACTTTTTACTAAAATCTCCATTTGCTATAGCTTGACCAAGCATTGCCATCTCTTTAAGGGTGTTTGCAAGTTTTGATATAATGACTATTGCTATAATAATACTTAATACAAGTGCAACAAGTGAAAGAATCATAGATTGAGTTGACGTATCTTCACTTTCGTCAAGTATAAGCGTAAAAATCTCACTAGCTCTTTGTGAAGCACGTTTACTAATCTCTTCTGTTATGCTTGAAACTGCATACTGCTCTTGTGGTAAAATTTCATTATAACCATTTATTCGTAATGCTTGTTGATATAAATCTTCAACAATTTTTTCAAAGTCTTCATGCAAGCTACGAAGCTCGCCAACAAGACCATTCGGAACTGAATATTCTAAAAACGAAAGTTTATCAATTCTAGATTTTATCTGCGGTCTACTATCTACAATTGCTTTAAGGAAAGCCTTGTCTTGAGCAAGCAAGAATGAAAGCATATTCTCTGATAAAATAATAATATAATTTTGCAACTCAAGGGAAGATTGCATTATCGACATATTATTACTTGAAATAGATTCATCCGCAATTTGTTTTGTAACAGCTTGAAATTTTGTAAGGGTTGGAATAAATCTATTATCGTAAGTTTGATAGAAACCTGCTGTTTCATTTATAAGATCTTCAAGAGTAACTTTAAGTTTTTTTGTTGCGTTGAGAGCATTTCTAAGATTTGATGAATTTACTGCTGGCATGATTGCAAGAAGTTCATCATATCCTGCTATTATTTTGTCTACAGAAGTAATTACTTCATCTTTGTATTCTTGCTCATTCGTTTGTACAAAAAGTTCTAAATTATTATTTACTTGATACATTTGTATTTCAATTTGAAATGTTAACGTATCAGCCTTATCTATAACACTAAAAACCTGTAAGTCATCAATTGTTTTTTTTGATGAGTTATAATTAAGCACCGAAAGTGCAAGAATCATACAAGCTAAAACACTAAACCCTAGGATTATTCGACTTTTAGTTGTCATATCATACCTCTTAATCTTTATTAATCACAAATTTTCTAATTCAGATATATTATTAATCGGAAAGTTTATAAAAAAGTTTATAAAAAAAATTAATTCGTCTAATTTATGAGAGCCGCTATCTGTAAATTTTACAGTAAGAATAACAAATTATAATTATAAAGTCAATGGAAATAGCAAAATATAATTATGAAAAAATAACTTTATAACTTCATTAGTTTAGCTGTTAGAAAGCTCTATAAATTGATTTTTCAAGCATCAATAAAAAAAATTTAATGATTATGATTTTATATTTGAACATAGCAATTAAAAAAGTGAAGTGAGAAATAATATTAATATTAT
Organism: uncultured Desulfovibrionaceae bacterium; assembly: GCA_964369185.1. Classification (GTDB taxonomy): domain Bacteria; phylum Desulfobacterota; class Desulfovibrionia; order Desulfovibrionales; family Desulfovibrionaceae; genus CAYJAZ01. The sequence goes on along the minus strand of CAYJEN010000002.1, from coordinate 45,509 downwards.
TTCTCACTTCACTTATAACTATGTGAAATAATCCTTATAACATATTTACTAATGCTATTAAGCCACTCAAACTTCTTACTTAAAAATATCCACTAAGAAGTAGCAAAAACCTGTTACAATAAACATACCTGCGATGTTTAATACAAGTCCGGCTCTCATCATCGCACTGATTGGCACTTTACCTGTACTGAAAACCACAGTATTTGGAGGCGTTGCAACCGGCATCATAAATGCGCAACTCGCTGCTACTGTAGCAGGGATAGCGAATAATTGTGGCGGAATCCCTTGCGTTGAGGCAAGTGCGCCAAGCAATGGAAGAAAAGCAGCTGTAGTAGCCGTATTTGAAGTAACCTCTGTAAGAAAGATAATTACAGTTACAATAATGAAAGTTGTTACAATAAAAGGAACATCTTTAATTCCACTGAGCATAATTGAAATCCAATCAGCTAAACCAGATGACGATATTACTGCTGCTAATGCAAGACCTCCACCAAATAAAATCAATGTTCCCCAAGGGAGGGAGGACGTAGATTCCCAATCCATCACAAATTCTCGTTTTCTAAGATTGATTGGAAGAATAAATAGTATAAGTGCGGCAAACATAGCTAAAAAGCTATCGTTCATAAATGGTATATAGTCATCAAGGAAAGGTTCAAAAACCCATCCCATAGCTGTTAGAGTGAATACAGTAGCAATATATTTTTCACCAAGGCTCCATTTTCCAAGCTTATCAATTTCTTTTTGGATAATTTTAGCCGAACTTTCTGAATTAAGATGGAATCTTTTTCTGCATAACCACACCCAAGTAACCAAAAGCATAGCAATTGCTACAGGAACACCAAGAATCATCCATTGCCCAAAGCCAATATGGATTTTGTAATAATCCTCTAAAAATGCACGCAAAAGAGCGTTTGGCGCTGTTCCAATAAGAGTTGCCATTCCGCCAATACTCGCTCCATAAGCAATTGCTAAAAGCAGTGCAACTGCAAAGCGTTTATGGTTCGGATCATTTTCATCAACCACCATTGTGATAACCGATAAAGCAATTGGCATCATCATAATCGCAGTTGCTGAGTTGTTTACCCACATACTCAAAAAAGCTGTAGCACCCATGAATCCGGCGATTTGATATCGCCCTCTATAACCTACAATATTGATAATATTAAGCGCTATTCTACGATGGAGATTCCATTTTTCCATTGCTAAACCAAGAATAAATCCCCCTAAAAACAAATAGATTGTTGTGTTTGCATAAGGAGCTAATGCTTGCGTCATAGTACCTAAATCAAGAGCGGGCACTAAGATTATTGGCAAAAAAGAAGTTGCCGGTATGGGAATTGCCTCAGTCGCCCACCACGTCGCCATGAGTGACGCGAGTCCAAAACATTTCCACGCATCAGGTGACATTCCTTCCGGTGGGTCAAAAACAAAAACTACAGCAAATAGCAATAGTCCGATAACAAATCCGATCCAACATTCAACGTTGTGCAGGCCTTCAAATTCTTCGGGGTTGTTAGGTAAATGCATAAATTCTCCTCAAAATTGCAAATCATAATTTCATGATATAAAAGGTATAAACCTTAATCAATAGGTCACTTCCTTGCGTCTAGCTTCTAGACAAAGTTAGAGGGTTAAAATAATTGCTTGTTTGTAGCATAAATAAAAGCAAATTTCAAGTAGCAAATTAGCATAATTGTTTATTTTTTTTTGATTTATAATTCAAAAAAAAGTAAAATACTAAACTTATTATAAGTTCATTATTTCACTTAAATTAAATTTAAAAATAAAAACGAAACTCAGTATGAATATAAATTGAGTTTCGTTCCTGTAAATTAAGTTATGGAAATTTTTATTTTGTAAATTCTACTAATAACATACCCACAAATTCTTTTTTATAATAAACCTCAACTCGAAAAATAGTATTAGATTTATCTAAAGCGTAACGTGAATCAAAATCATTTTTAGTAAGTTTTACACCTGCTTCGGTTTTAATCTCGCCTTGAAGAATTTCTTTTTTTGCTCCAATCGCATTTATTCTGTATCCGCTAAGATGTTCCAGTAGAAATGAACTTTCAACTTTCACAAGATCGCCAACTTTAGCTTTAGACTCTATACCATCTATTAGAACATCAAATTCAGGATTTTCATCTGAAAATTCATAAACTTGCGTACGGAATTTAGTCATTATATTATTTCCGTAATGCATTGTTACGAGATTATCTTTCTTAATTGGTATTATAATTGGTAGAGGCGCAACTGTTGTAAAGTTTTTTGGAAGTGGAATATAACCCATTTGATTATTTTTCATATCCTGCAGTGGAAGAGAAACTCTGCCATCTGCCATTTTTACAATCACCTGACATTTCAAAGCTTTTTCAACGTCATCGGGAGTCAGCGTAAAATTTCTATCATAATTAATGCCGTAAACATCAAAAAAGGCTTCTAGTTGAGTGAGGTGATAAAGAACACGATTAACCGTATTAAATTCTTTACTTACTTCAAATCCATAAGAAGCAATATTATTTCTGACACCGAACCAAGTAAGTGTTTTTTCCATTTCGGCATTACCTTTGTCGGTATGCGTATTACGTACTTCAAAGTAGTTGTCTTCGTGACTAATTGTTGTGTTAGCTAACTGCGTAAGTTCTGTTGCTACTTCTTCTAGATTACCGTAAGGAGAGTCAATCTCTGCTTGATCGATGATGCAAGTCTGCCCCCACCTATTTGGATTTCTCAGTTTAGAAATATACTTTTTTCTATAAAAACCTGAACCATCATGGAGATTTATAATAATGTCCGGCTTAGCTTCCAATATAAGACTTTGTAAACGTTTTACTTCATCATACTGCGGATCTTTTGTTGAAAGGTCGGCAAATTTTCTATTCATATCGCCGGATACTTGTCTTGCTCTTTTAACAATACTCTCAAAGTTCAAGTTAGGTACTATATAAACCTTTGCATTTTCAAAAGTATAATGCGTAGTTAGAAGTGATGCCGCATTAAATCCACCCGGTTCATCCCCTTGAATACCGCCTAAAATAAAAATTTTAAGTCCTTCATCGGTTCCACGTTCATAGAGTGTAAAATCATAATTATTGATTTTACGTTCATCTGTGAGCGTATAGACAGGTGCATAATTTGTGGTAGGTACATCTAATGATTCAGCTAAAGTATTTTCTAAACTTTCATCTAGTGGTATGTCAGCATAAGCAACTAGAGGGCATACAAAAAGACTAAGAAACAAACAAATACGGGAAAGTAACATTTATATAGTTTCCCCGGCATCAGTTGAATCATTTATTTCAGTATCAAGATTGAAAAGTTCAGGAGCGAGTGAAAGCAAATGTAAAAGGTGTTCTAACTCTGCTTGCCCTGAAAATGGAAGAACTATCTTTCCGTTTTCAAGAGTACCTGAAATCGTTGTTCCACGATGAATTTGATCACGCAAATGTTTTTGAAGACTTTTGAATACTTGAGATTTTTCTGCTAACCTTCTGCGTGGAGTCGGTTTTTTATCAGCATTTTCTTGAGCAAGCTCTTCTTTTTCATCATTTTTTGTATGCTCTGCTATCTCCGGTAATTCCGGCAACTTATGATAAGCGTTTGCATACTCGACAATATTTTCCGCATCACGCACGCTTAGATTATTATTGATAATGCGACCTGCAAGTTCAGTTTGCAATTCTTGATTATGCAAAGCAAGTAAAGTTCTACCATGAGCCGCTGAAAGTTTTGTTTCAAAAATTAAATCTCTCATTTCTTTTGGCAGATTTAGTAAGCGTAAAGAGTTAGCTAAACCTGAGCGACTTTTTCCAAGACTCTTTGCAAGCTCTTCTTGTGAAAGTTTAAATTTCTCTTTTAAAAGGGAGAATGCTTCTGCCTCTTCCATAGGATTGAGGTTTTCACGTTGGATATTTTCAATAAGAGCAATTGTCATAGCATCCGCGTCGGTGTAGGTACGCACAACGGCAGGCACAGTTTCAAGACTAAGCATTTTTGCAGCACGCCATCTACGTTCACCGGCAACAATTTCGTATCTACCATCACGCATTGGTCTTACAACTAAAGGTTGAACTATTCCTTTTTCTTGTATTGAAGCAGCTAATTCTTTAAGCTGTTCTTCACTAAAATATTTACGTGGCTGAGATGCACAAGGCACAATTTCATGAAGTGAAAGTTCTTTTAAAGCATCATCGGGACGTTTTTCTTCTACTCTTTCCCCTAAAAGTGCGCCTAAACCTCTACCTAAACCTTGTTTTGAACCTGAATTTACACCCGACATATTATATTTTTCCTGCATTTTTTTTCATAACAACTTCTTTTGAGAACTCTAAGTACGCTTCTGCACCCTTAGATTTTATATCATAATGTAAAATTGATTTACCATGACTTGGTGCTTCACTCAATCTTACATTTCGTGGAATTATTGTTTTAAATAGGTGATTTGGAAAGCACTTTTCCACTTCAGCTTTCACCTGTCTTGAAAGTTTATTTCTTGAATCATACATTGTTAGAACTATTCCTAAAAGTGCAAGTTCAGGATTTAGTCTTTTCTTTACAAGCTCATACGTTTGCATAAGCTTTACAATACCTTCCAAAGCAAAAAATTCACATTGCAAAGGAATAAGTAATTCTTTAGCAGCACAAAGGCAGTTAAGAGTTATAAGACCTAATGATGGAGGACAATCTAAAATTATAAAATCATATTGATGCTTTACAGTGTCGAGAAGTTCACTCAAGTAAAATTCGCGCGCCATTTTATCCACAAGTTCAATTTCAATTCCCACTAAATCCGTAGAAGATGGAAGTAGTTTAAGGTAAGGAGTTGGTGTTTGTAGAAGAGCCTCATCTAATTCATCAAAATTAAAAAATGATGTATAAAGATTTTTCTCCAATTTTTCTTGCTCATACCCTAATGCTGATGTAGAGTTCGCCTGCGGATCACAGTCTATCAATAGAACTCTGTTCTCCATTATTGCCAGCGAAGAAGATAGATTAACAGCCGTAGTCGTCTTCCCGACTCCGCCCTTTTGGTTTGCTACCGCTATTATCCTCGACATATTCGCCTCCACATTCAATATAAATCGCAATATATACAAGCTTTCAATAAATTGCAAGTCTGGATTTAGTTTCATTATTTTATTTATTGAGGGGGAAAACCACGTTTTTTTTGATAAAAACTAGGTTTTCCCCCTCAAACTCCCCCTTTCCTTAAAAAAACAGTAAGGGTTTATATAAATTTTCACCTGTATATATTTAACATTAATAAGAGAAATCATTTCAGACTTATTTTAAAATATATTTTCCTCTTTATGCAAAAAGAAAGTAAACACAAACTCACCGCCACTCAGAACTATAATTACTCACAAAATTTTGAGTGGTGAAATTAAAAATTTTTTAAGGAAAGGGATAGGGGGTCTGAGGGAAAGGGAAAACCTAAACTTTTATAAAAGTTTTGGTTTTCCCTTTCCCCCAGCAATAAAAAAATATAACTCAAAAAAATTTGCTTGCCAAGTGTGAGAGTGTGTGTTAAAAGGATTTGGTTATAGTGATAAATTCTATCCATTATCTATAGACATTAGGTATTTAGAAAAATTTTTAAGGAAGATAATATGCAACATATCATTGAAAGCCCAACAACAGTAACAAGAAAATTAATCGTCAACTTTGAACCGGCTGACGTAAACCAATATATCAATGCTGCTATTAAAGAAGTAGGCAAAGATCTTACTATTGATGGTTTCAGAAAAGGTAAAGTACCTGCAAAAGTTATTGAAGGCAAATTCCCTCAAGAAGTTCAACAGCGTGCTAGTGATGCGCTTATTAACAGTAACATCCAATCAATTCTTAGTGATGCAGCTATCACCCCAATTTCACGCATTAAAATGGAAGAAATTGAAGGTAATGAAAACACAGTTGTAAAACGTGATGCTGCTTATTCTTTTGCAGTAAGTTTTGAAGTTTTACCTGAGATTGCACTTCCTACACTTTCAGAACTCAGCGTTGATGAAGTTCAAGCAGAAGTAACAGAAGAAGAATTAAACTCATTCTCACGCCGTTTACGTCAAACATCAGCTCAACTCACACCCGTAACAGAAGAAAGAACCCCTGTTGATTATGATGTATGTATCGTTGATGTTGAAGGAACTTTTGAAGGTAAACTTGTTCCTGGAATGAAAGGTGAAAACATTCATATCCAACTAAAACCTGAAGCTGACCCTGTATCCGGCGACATTGAAAAAATCGTTCGTACACTTAAAGCAGGCGAAGAAAGCACCGGTAAAATCAAAGTAGTTGATACTTACCCAGATCCAACTTTCCGTGGTCTTGAAATTGATATGCGTGTAAAACTTCACTCCATTTCAACTGAAGAACTTCCTGAAATTGATGAAGAATTTGTGAAAAAATTTGGTTTTGAAGATTTAGAAAAATTCAATATTTTCATGTCTGAAAATATCATGAATCAAAACAAACAAAAAATCAAAACTGAAACACAAAATAAATTGTTAGATCAAGTAGTTGACGCTCTCGATTTTGAAGTTCCACCAAGTTTAATTCAAGCTCATAAAAGTGAATACTTAATGGAAGCTCGTAACTTCTTACAACAACAAGGCCAAGAACCTGGTGAAATGCTTGAAGCTTTAAAACGTATGGAAGATGACGCTGATACAGAAGCAAGAAAACAAGCAAAAGCACAAGCTTTCTTAATGGCACTTGCATTTAATGAAAAAATTCTTATCTCTGAAAAAGAAGTTCAAGATTACATCTTACGTGCTGCTCAAGAAAGCGGGCAAGATCCTAAAGTTGTTATCGAAAGATTATACCAAACTGGCGGAATCAACGATATCAATGAAAGACTTCTTGCTGCTAAAGCTCTTGAACACATGTACGCTGCAGCAACTAAAAAACCTGTAGATAAAGACGGTAATCCTGTTAAAGTTACAGAAGAAAACCCATCAGCATAAGAAATCATTATAAAAATCTATAATTGCTCTTAATGCCCTTGGGTATTAAGAGCATTTTAAGTAGATATTCTCAATAACAATTAAAAAAGGACTACTGCATGAGCTACAATATACCTATGGTAGTAGAACAAACCGGACGTGGTGAACGTGGATATGATATATTTTCACGCCTGCTAAAAGATCGCATTATCCTTCTCAATACAGAAGTTGACGATGCCTCAGCAGCACTCATCTGCGCTCAATTACTCTTTTTAGAGTCACAAGATCCTGAAAAGGAAATACATTTTTATATCAACTCTCCCGGCGGTTCGGTAACAAGCGGCATGGCCATCTATGATACTATGCAATTTATCTCAGCACCTGTTTCAACAATGTGTATGGGCAGAGCTGCAAGTATGGGTGCGTTTTTACTCGCAGGTGGTGAACCCGGAATGCGTTTTGCGCTTCCACACGCACAAATTATGATTCACCAACCTTCAGGCGGCTATAGAGGTCAAGTGACTGATATGGATATCCATTTGAAGGAAAGCTTGCGTACAAAAACAATGCTTAACGAAATTTTGGCAAAAAATACAAATCAAACAATTAAAAAAATCACTCAAGATACCGAAAGAGATAACTTCATGACAGCTGAAGAAGCTCTTAAATACGGTATTATTGATAAAATTCTAACTTCGCGTGAAGAATTAAAGGCAAATTAATGTCAAACAACTCACAAGATAATACTCCAAGAGAATGTTCATTTTGCGGAAAAAATGAATTTCAAGCTAAACATTTCATCACTCATGGCGATATAGCTATATGCGATGTTTGCGTACAAAATTGCCATGCTCTTATTGCGGATGAAGAAGTTCACCAAGAGCTAAGCAGTCCGGAGAACCAAGCTTTACTAACTCCGCATGAAATTAAAGCAAAGCTTGATGAGTACGTAATCGGTCAACACAAAGCTAAGAAAATTCTTTCAGTAGCAGTGCACAATCACTACAAAAGAGTATTTGCAGAAATGCAACAAAAGCTCGAAGGTGATGAATTGCAAAGTGTTGAACTTGAAAAAAGTAACGTTCTTCTTGTAGGTCCTTCCGGTTCAGGTAAAACCTTGCTTGCACGCACACTTGCGCGCGTTCTGAATGTTCCGTTTGCAATCGCAGACGCAACAACTCTTACAGAAGCAGGTTATGTTGGCGAAGATGTTGAAAACATCCTTGTTCAACTCCTCCAAAATGCTGAGTACGATATAGAAAAAGCCTCACGTGGAATTATCTATATAGATGAAATTGATAAAATTTCTCGTAAAAGCGAATCAGCATCACTTACTCGTGACGTATCAGGTGAAGGCGTTCAGCAAGCACTTTTGAAAATTATCGAAGGCACACTTGCAAACGTTCCACCTAAAGGCGGAAGAAAACATCCACAACAAGAGTTTTTACGCCTAGATACATCAAATATTCTTTTCATCGTCGGCGGTGCATTCGTTGGGCTTGAAAAGATGGTAGAACAACGTACAAGAGGTTCGGGAATGGGCTTTGGTGCGAAAATTTCTACTAAAAAAGAAATGAGTATGAGTGAACTTCTTTCAAATCTACATCCACAAGACCTTGTACAATTTGGATTAATCCCTGAATTTATTGGTCGTATTCCTGTTATAACAAATGTAGATGAACTTGAAGAAGATGATCTTATCCGCATTCTAAAAGAGCCTAAAAATGCACTTATTCGTCAATACCAAAAGCTATTTGCTCTAGACGGTGTTGAGCTAGAATTTGAACAAAATGCATTAAGTGCAGTTGCTCAAGAAGCAATTGAACGTAAAACAGGCGCACGTGGTCTTCGTAACGTATTAGAGATAATCATGCTTGATATTATGTACGATTTACCATCAATTCAAAACTTAAAAACCGTTGTAATAACTGAAGAAGTCTTACAAGGGAAAGAACCGCTTTATATAAAACACCCAGAAGGTGAATAGTAGAGGTGAGGTAATGACAATGGTCACAGGGAAAATTAAAATTGAACACTTCACAACAACAGAACTTCCTTTCATGACCTTGCGTGAAGTTGTGATGTTTCCAAAGGCAATAATTCCGCTTTTCGTAGGACGTGAAGCTTCCGTAAAAGCGATTGAAAATGCATTATCCGACTATAATAAATACGTATTTCTTGTAGCTCAAAAAGATGCATCTTTGGAAAATCCAACTTCCGCCGACCTCTATGAAGTTGGCGTAGTTAGCCGAGTTCTCCAACTTCTTCATCTAAACGATGGCAGCATTAAAGTTCTTTTCGAGGGCGTATACCGTGCAAAATGGAAAGCTATAAGCGATGACCCTAAAGATCCATTTGGCGGTGGACCTATTCCTTTAATCAAGGCAATCCCTCTTTCAGACACCGGCTATGATAAAAAAGATTTGAGTGCGCTAGTGCAAGCAACTCATTCATCTATAGAAGATTTTTCCAAAGCAAATAAGCGTTTTAGTCAAGAACATAAAGCTGCAATTTCAGGTCTGAATGACCCTGCTCGCCTTGCTGACGCTATTATGCCACATCTAAAATTAGATTTCACAAAAAAACAAGAAGTCCTTGAAATTCTTAATCCTTTTGAAAGATTAGAAAGTGCTTTCACTCATTTAAATGAAGAACTTGAATTGCTTGATTTAGAGCAAACCATCAAGAATCGAGTGAAAACTCAGATGGAAAGCAATCAAAGAGAATACTATCTCAATGAACAAATCAAGGCAATTCAAAAAGAAATGGGTAACGATGATGACCCAATGCTTGAATTTAAAGAGCTAGAAGAAAAAATTAAAGCTAAAAATATGCCTGAAGAAGTGCTTGAAAAAGCATTGAGAGAGCTAAAAAAATTACGCACAACAAGTTCATCTTCCGGTGAATACACAATTATCAGAAACTATATCGACTGGATTTTAGATCTTCCATGGAATGACTTAAAAGAAATAGAAATCGATATAAAAAATGCACGTAAAATTTTAGATGATAAACATTTTGGTCTTGAAAAACCAAAAGAACGTATTATCGAATACTTAGCAGTTCAAAAAATGGCTGAGAAAAATGGTGTAAAAGGATTAAAAGGTCCTATTTTATGCTTTGCAGGCCCTCCGGGAGTTGGTAAAACATCTCTTGCTAAATCTGTTGCTGAGGCTACAGGTAGAGAATATGTGCGCTTATCTCTCGGCGGCGTTCGTGATGAAGCAGAAATTCGTGGTCATAGAAGAACTTATATAGGAGCAATGCCGGGTAAAATTTTGATGTCACTTAAACGTGCCGCTTCAAATAACCCATTGTTTTGCTTAGATGAAGTTGATAAAATGACCGCAGATTTTCGAGGTGATCCATCAGCTGCTCTTCTTGAAGTGTTAGATCCTGAACAAAATGCAACTTTTGGCGATCACTACCTTGATGTTGACTATGACCTTTCTCAAGTTTTCTTTATAACCACTGCTAATAGCTTACAAAATATTCCGCCTGCACTACGTGACAGAATGGAAATTATCACTCTACCAAGCTACTTAGAAATTGAAAAAGTTCACATAGCTAAAGACTTCCTTTTCCCTAAACAGGTTAAAGAACATGGATTAACTCCTGAACAAATCAAGGTTGACGATAAAGTTTTTCTTGAAGTAATTCGCTATTATACAAGAGAATCCGGTGTTCGTAATCTCGAACGTGAACTTGCAACTCTATGTCGTAAAGCTACAATTCAACTTATTGAAGGGAAGAAGAAAAGCATACGTTATACAGTAAAGAACATAGAAAATGCTCTTGGAATCAAAAAGTACAGATTCGGTTCTCGTGAAGAAAACGAAAAAGTTGGCGTATGCACAGGTCTTGCCTTCAACGACAGAGGTGGAGAAATCCTCCATATAGAAACTGTTCTTATGCCGGGCAGTGGTAGCGTAAAAACTACCGGACAACTTGGTGAAGTTATGACGGAATCCGCTCAGGCTGCTTTCTCCTATCTTCGTTCACGCTCTTTCGAGTTTGGTCTAACAGATGATTTTTATAAAGAAATTGATATCCACGTACACGTTCCTGAAGGCGCAACACCTAAAGATGGACCATCAGCCGGTATTACAATTGCAACAAGTATTGCTTCAGCCTTGCTTGGTATTCCTGTGAACAACAGCCTTGCAATGACAGGAGAAATTACTCTTCGTGGCAGAGTTCTTCCAATTGGTGGATTACATGAAAAATTACTTGCGGCAAAACGTTCACAAATCGAAATCGTACTTGTACCAAAAGAAAATGAAAAAGATTTGAAGGAAGTACCTAAAGAAATTACAGATTCTTTAGATATTCGCTTAGTTGAACATGTTGACGAAGTACTCAACTATGCTCTTTGTGCAACCAAGGAAGAAATTTTTCCTCAAACAAGTAAAGCTATGCCGCTTTATAAAAAGTTAAAACAAAACAACACGCAAGAAGTCACTCATTAGACTTTATTCGTATAGAACAAGGATTTTATGTCTTACACTCTTTTAGCAAAAGATAATAATGCACGTGCCGGTATTCTAAAAACGGCTCACGGTGAAATTGAAACTCCTATATTTATGCCGGTTGGAACAGTTGGCTCGGTAAAAGCTATTGCTCCCGATGACTTAGAAGATATTGGTGCTCAAATTATTTTAGGAAATACTTATCATCTCTATCTACGTCCTGGTGACGAACTTATTAAAAGACGTGGTGGACTGCACGAATTTAATAAGTGGCATAAACCAATTTTGACTGATTCCGGCGGCTTCCAAGTTTTCAGCTTGAATTCTTTGACAAAAATTAAAGAAGAAGGTGTTGAATTTCGTTCGCATCTTGATGGCTCAAAACATCTTTTCACGCCGGAAAGCGTGATAAAAATTCAAAATAATCTTGGTTCTGATATCATGATGAACTTTGATGAATGCCTTGCATATCCGGCTACTTACGATGATGCTCTAAAAGCGGTTGAACGTACTACCCGCTGGGCAAAGCGCTGTAGAAATGCGTATCCTGCTGAAATGGTAGAAGAAAAAGGTCAGCTCCTTTTTGGTATTGTTCAAGGTGTAACCTACCCTGAACTTCGTAAACTTTCAGCTGAACAACTTATGGATATTGGCTTTGAAGGTTATGCTATCGGCGGGTTGAGCGTTGGCGAACCTAAAGAAGATATGTTCAATTGTCTTGAAGCTTTAGATCCTGTTCTCCCTCAAGATAAAGCTCGTTATTTAATGGGCGTTGGTACTCCTCTTGATCTTATCGAAGGAATTTATCGTGGTGTGGATATGTTCGACTGCGTTCTTCCAACAAGAAATGCAAGAAACGGCACATTATATACTTCTCAAGGCAAGATAAATATCAAAAGAAAAGATTATGCCGAAGATGATTCACCACTTGATCCGGAATGTGATTGCTATACATGCCGAACATTTACAAAAGCCTATCTTCGCCATTTATATGTAAGTAAGGAGCTATTATCATTTAGATTAAACTCTTTACACAACCTTACATACTTCTTAAAGACTGTAAAAACTGCCAGAAAAGCAATTCTTGAAGGCACGTTTTCTAAAGTTTACGAACAGTATAAAAAAATCTATACAACATAATATTACAACATATTACATATAAAACTATGCGAAAAGAAAGAAATAAAAATCTGCCGGAGCTCCTTGTTCCTGCAGGTGGAAAAGAACAGTTTGAAACAGCTTGTATTTATGGGGCAGACGCCATTTACCTTGGCGGTGATGGTCTAAACTTACGTAAAATGTCACATGGTTTTACTCAAGAAGAATTATGTCAGTCTGTAAAACATGCGCATGAATCACAGATTGAAGTGTTCTACTGCTTAAATGCACTACCATTTAATGAACAAATTCCTCTCGTTAAAGAAAGACTCGAACAACTTGCCGACACTAAAAAAGAAGAACAAGTTGACGCCCTTATCATAGCAGATCCGGGTGTGTTCTTACTTGCAAGAGAAATTTGCCCTGAAATTCCAATCCACGTTTCAACTCAAGCGCATACAACAAATATTGAAAGTATTAGATTTTGGCAAAAATTAGGTGCAACAAGAGTAAACCTTGCTCGTGAAACAAACTTCAAAAATATCAAAGAGATGACATCTGCTCTCCCCGATATGGAGTGCGAAGTTTTCATGCATGGCGCAATGTGCCTTGCGCTTTCAGGGCACTGTCTTCTTTCTATGTGGTCGAATAATCGAGTCGCAAATCATGGAGGTTGCTCACAGCCATGTAGGTTCGATTACAAAGCTAAAGAAATTAGAAAAAATGAATCAACTCTGCATCTTGCACACCGTGGAAATCCAGATGAAGTTCTTTGGATTGCTGAAGAAAATGAAGAACTATCTACAATTTGGTCTCCACATGAGCACTGTCTTATTCGTTATATGAGCTACCTAAAACAGATTGGTGTGGCTTCACTCAAAATAGAGGGAAGAACAAAAAGTCCTAGTTATGTTGCTCAAGTAACTGATATTTATAGAACTGCTCTTGATAGAACTCTTTTGACAGCAGAAGAAAAGAAGAACCTTCCTTATTCGCTAAATGATCTTATTCAAGATCTTGCAAGTGTTGCAACTCGCCCACTTTCCACAGGATTTTTCCTACCTGAAAGACGCGTTGAAGCACTTCCGATAAAACAAAATAAAAAAATTGTTGCTCGTGTACTTGAAAAACTCAGCGACTCTTCTTGGCTTTTAGATGTACGTGCTCCTCTTCACGAAGGTAAAAATATTCAAGTACTTGTGCCTGGTTATCAAAGACCACATTTAAGTGAATATACCTTAGAAAATCATAAAGGTGAAAAAGTAACTCAAATTCATCCGGGAATGAAAGGCGTAATACACTGTGAAAGCAAGTACTTACAAGAAAAACTCTATATCCAAACTATAGATTAAATATTCAAAGAACATTATTGAGACGAGATATATCTCTAAGGACATCCTGTATGATTAAAATTTGCATTTATCTCATTGCCTCAATATCTGTCTTAGGAACTTCAATAATATCCCCTGCAATGGGAGCATTAAACGTTTTTTTTGAAGGAGTTAACCCAACTCTTATTCAATTAATTCTTACAATGCCTGCGCTTATTGTTATACCAAGCTCTTATTTTGCTATTCCGCTTTGCCAGCGATTCGGAAAGAAAAATGTATTAATGTTTGCTATTTTTCTTTTTGCCTTCATTGGTTCAAGTGCCGGACTTGTATCTAGTATTTACTCGATTCTTTTTTTGCGTGCTCTCTTAGGAATAGCAATTGGGCTTATCATGCCTATCTCCTCCTCACTCCCTTCTGATTTTTTTACTGGAGCTGAGAAAAATATTGTAATGGCGAGACAAGGTTCAAGTATTTCTTTAGGAAATATGACATGCATTCTAATTTCCGGTTGGTTGGCATATTTTTCTTGGAGATATGCATTTCTATCTTATCTTGTTGCAATTCCTATTTTTTTTGCTGTTTATTTTTTTATTCCTAATCAGAAAATCATAAAAAATACAACTAATACTTTTGAGCAAGGTACGCAAACTAGAATTCCACCAATTTGTTATTTTATAATCGTATGCATGGGTTTCTTTACCGTTTCAATGTTTGGATATTTTACTAATATCGCTATTCTAATTAGCGAGCGAGGTTTAGGAAATTCAGCTACAGCAGGTTATTTGCTTGCTCTTGGAAGTTTTTCAAGTTTTGCTGTATCTTTTTTATTACATAAAATTATAAATAAGTTAAAGTCGTATACTTTTTTACTTATTCCTTTATCTGCTTCAATTTCATTTAGTCTAGCTAGTTTTGCACAAAGTCAAACATTAATTTTTATTGCTGGAATTTTAAATTCTATTTCGATAGGTATTTGCATGCCATTATCAGCAATTTCACTTTCAAATTCTGTTGAAAAATCTCAACTCGTTAAAGTCATGGCATTCTATACTATTAGTATGTTTTTAGGGCAATTCCTTTCACCGATTCTATTAGAATTTTCTCCTACTCTTATCCCAAATCTTGAACGTGGAAATGTATTCTTAACTCTTGCAATATTACATTTTATTTTCTTAGTCATTGCTCTACCTTATATGATTATTAAAACTAAAATAACTAGGGTGTGTTTCTAAATTCAAATTAAAATCATACTAGCTAATGTATAGAAATTTCTAATTTCATATAAATAATCTTATTGAAAATTTGCTTTCGTTCACTATTATTTATGATTTGACAAGTGCTTAGAAAAGAGCTATTAAAACAACTTATTTAACTATTAATCAGGTAAGTAATATGGCACACATTCAAGGTTTAAAAGGTTTTGCAGATCTATTTGGCTCTGAAGCTGATATGTTCACTCATATGGAAAATACAGCTCGTTCAATATTCTCACGCTTTTCTTATAATGAACTTCGTACACCGATTGTTGAAGTAACTGAACTTTTTTGTCGCTCTATAGGCGAAGAAACTGATGTTGTCGGCAAAGAAATGTACTCTTTCACCGATAAGGGAAATCGTAATATTACTCTAAGACCAGAAGCAACTGCCGGTGTTATGCGCGCTTTTGTTGAAAGCAAAATGTACACACAAGGTACTGTGTATAAATTCTTCACTACCGGACCAATGTTCAGATACGAAAGACCACAAAAAGGTAGAATGAGACAGTTTCATCAGATAAACTGCGAATGCCTTGGCTCCGCTGAACCGGAAAATGACGCTGAAGTTATTTATATGCTTAATCTTTTCCTTCATACATTGGGAATTACTGATTTTACTATGCATGTAAACTCGCTCGGTTGCCAAGTATGTCGTCCACAATACAAAGAAGCTCTTACTAAGTATCTACTTGAACTTGACGGAGAAGCTCTTTGTGAAGATTGCAGACGCAGAATTCATACAAATCCTTTGCGCGTTTTAGATTGTAAAGTGCCTACTTGCGCTGAGTACGTCGAAAAAGCACCTAAATTTGCCGATTATCATTGCCAAGAATGTAAAGACCATTTTTCTCAAGTAGTATCAATGCTCGATAAAAGCGGAATCAAATACATAGTAAATTCTAAATTAGTTCGCGGACTTGACTACTATATCCGCACAACTTTTGAAGCTGTCTCCGACGGAGTAGGATCACAATCCTCAATAGCAGGCGGCGGTAGATACGATGGTTTGGTAAAACAAATTGGTGGAGCTGATGTATCAGGAATCGGCTTTGCATGCGGTATGGAACGATTAGCAATGCTCGCATCTCCTCCAAGCCCACAACTTCCTACCTTCTTCCTTGCCGTTCTTGATAAAAATGCAAGAGAAGAAGCTTTCCTTATAGCTCAAGAGCTTAGAAAGGTTGGAATTAAAGGCGATTATGCTTTCGGTGAACGCAGCATGAAATCACTTATGAGACAAGCTGATAAATCACAAGCCGGATTTACACTTATTCTTGGAGAAGATGAGTTTAAATCACAAAGTATTGTTGTAAAAGATATGTCAACAGGCGAACAAGAAACCATTAAGCAAGATGCCCTCGCTGCATACTTGCAAAATAAATAATTGATTGAGGGATATATACATTATGAGTCAAGTACAAAACTTAGATATTCAAGCAGATCACGCAAAGTATATTGCACCATTAGAAGATTGGCAACGCACACATGATTGCGGCTCTCTAAATGCTTCAAATGATAAAGAAGAAGTTTGCCTTATGGGTTGGACTCAATACCGCCGCGATCATGGCGGGCTTATCTTTATTGATTTGCGTGATAGAAAAGGAATCACTCAGCTTGTATTCAGCCCTGAAATTGCTCCTGAAGCACACAAAGATGCTCATATCATCCGTTCAGAATACGTACTTGCTATTAAAGGATATGTACGCCCTCGTCCAGACGGTATGATAAATCCAAACCTTGCTACAGGCGAAGTTGAAATTGTTGTGCACGAATGGAAACTCCTCAACACATCAAAAACACCTCCATTCCCAATCGAAGACAGAACAGAAGCTTCTGAAAACTTACGCTTGCAATGGCGCTACCTTGACCTTCGTCGCCCTAAAATGGCAAACAACTTTCTTATCCGCCATAAAACTTCTCAAGCTACACGTAACTATCTTGATTCAATCAACTTTATTGAACTTGAAACTCCTATTCTTACAAAATCTACACCAGAAGGCGCTAGAGACTTCTTAGTACCTAGCCGTATGAATCCGGGTAGTTTCTTTGCACTTCCACAATCACCGCAAATGTTCAAACAAATGAGTATGGTAGCAGGAATTGACCGCTACTATCAAATCGTTCGTTGTTTCCGTGATGAAGATTTACGTGCTGATCGTCAGCCTGAATTTACACAAATAGATATTGAAATGTCTTTTGCTGATGAACAAACCGTAATGGGTATGGCTGAAGGTCTTATGCAAGAAATCTTCAAAAATACTTTAGGTTTAGAAATGACTGCTCCTTTCGCTCGTATTACTTGGGAAGAAGCAATGAGAGATTACGGTGTTGATAAACCTGATACTCGTTTTGATCTCAAACTCGTTGAACTTTCTGATATTTTCAAAAATTCAGGATTTAAAGTATTTGCAGCTGCTCAACTTGTAAAAGCTCTCAAACTAGACAAAGCAGAAGAACTTTCTCGTAAACATATTGATGAGTTAACTGAATTTGTAAAAATCTATGGTGCAACCGGTCTTGCTTGGATTAAAGTAAAAGAAAACAATGAATGGCAATCACCAATCGTTAAATTCTTCTCTGATGAAGAAAAAGCTGCTCTCCAAGAAAGACTCGACCTTAAAGCCGGCGATATCATCTTCTTCCAAGCCGGTGATGCTTCTATGGTAAACGCTGCTCTTGGTAACTTACGTGTGAAACTTGCTGAACAGTTCAAACTTATTCCTGAAAATACTTTCAACCTCCTTTGGGTGACTGACTTCCCTCTCTTCGATTACGATGATGAAGAAAAACGCTATGTTGCATGTCACCACCCATTCACAGCTGTAAGACCTGACCACGAAGAACTTCTTCAATCAGACCCTGCAAAATGTCTTTCACGTGCTTATGACTTAGTTATGAACGGCTATGAAATTGGTGGCGGTTCAGTACGTAACCACACAATGCAAGCACAATCTACTATGTTTAAAGCTCTTGGATTTACAGAAGAAAAAGCTCAAGAACAATTCGGCTTCTTTATTAATGCTCTTGAATTTGGTGCTCCGCCTCATGCCGGTATTGCTTTTGGACTTGATCGTATTGCAATGTTGCTTACAGATTCTCCATCAATCCGCGATGTTATCGCATTCCCTAAAACTCAAAGAGGCACTTGCCTACTTTCCGAAGCACCTTCAATGGTAGATGCAAAACAGCTTCGTGAACTTGGCATTCGTCTACAAGAAAAAAAAGCTGACTAAAGGTTTATAATGCTTAGAAAAATACTTCTCTACCCTGACCCATTTCTTGCAACTGTTGCAAAACCTGTTGAAGAAATAAACGATCAAATAAAACAAATCGCTACAGATATGTTTGACACTCTCAATCATGTAGGTGGTGTAGGCTTAGCTGCAACTCAAATTGGTGAACCATATCGCATGGTTATTATCGATAGAAACCTTGCAGACCCGGACGCTGAAGTGCAAGATTTGGTTCTTGTTATTAACCCTAAACTCACAATATTAGACCCTAAAAAACATAAAGAAAACGAAGGTTGTCTTTCAGTTGCAGGTCTTCGCAGTGAAGTTGCGCGCCCGTGTCACGTAAAAGTAACCGGTGTTGACCTCGATAATAATCCAATTGAAATTGAAGGAAAGGAATATCTTTCCGCATGCATTCAGCATGAGTGTGACCACCTTGACGGTAAAACATTCATAACACACCTTTCTAATCTCAAGCGCACTTTATACAATAAAAAGCTAAAACGCTAGAATATAAAAAGATGTAAAAGGGAATTCTAAGCTTATAGGTCTTATTCAAATAAGTTTAGTTTTCCCTTTCTTAACGTAAACGGGGTGTCAAAATTACTATAAATTATTGGCACGTTTATTGCTTAAGAACCGGTAGATTATTGACACTTGTCAAGTGTTAACTTTTCTGCTATGTTTTTAAAAACTTGAATTTTATAATTTTTTAAAAATAAATTGGATAAATGCTATGCAGGTACGTACATTTCAAGGCGCCAATACTAAAGAAGTTCTTGCCCAAGTTAAGGCAGAAATGGGTAGCGACGCCGTAATACTAGGCAGCAGAGAGTTTCGTCAAAATAACAAGCGTTGTTTTGAAGTAACTGCCGGCATTGAAAGAAAAGAAACACCACAAGTTATGGACTATCAATCTTCGTCTTCTTCTGTTTCAAGCTCAATGGTTGCTCCATCAGGCTTTGAAGAATGGCATAAAGATTGGAACAGGTTTAAAGAGCATGTTTATGCACTTATGCAACCTGCCCTAAACTGGGAAAAAATTAGCCCACGCCAACGTATTGCTTTAGAATATTTACAAAATGAAGGTGTGGAAAATGATGTTGTTGTTGAGCTTTACCATAAGCTTACACTTCCAAAATACGATGGCTCGCTTTTAGCAGCCCTCACTGATACAGTGCCTATCCAAGGCGAAGAATCAGATTTTTGGAATCAACATATTCATATACTTGTAGGTCCTTATGGAGTTGGTAAAACAACCTCGGCGCTTCGTCTTGCACTTGCTATTAGAGAGCAAAAGCCAGACTCAAAGATTGCTTTCATAAATACCGACAGTACACGTGGAAGTGGCAGACTTATACTTAAATATTTCAGTGAATTATCAGGTTTTCTTTGCCTTGAAGCGACTGACAAAAACAGTCTTGTAGATGCAATAAAAACCACAATAGATTATGACCATGTATTTGTAGATTTTCAATCTCTACCAAAAGGCGAAACCCTTATGAAAAAGTTTGAAAATTTTGGTTTAGCGCAAGTTAAGCAAAATATATCATGTCACCTTTGTTTGAGCCCTCAATATTCATCAGCTCAGCTCGATTCTTATATCGAACAATACAAATGTCATGTACCTACAAGTATTCTTTGGACAAAACTTGATGAAGCAACGCACTTTGGAGCAATGGTAAATATGTCTGCAAGAACTAAACTTCCTATCAGTGCCCTCTCTTACGGAGCTGAACTTAGCGAAACTTTATGTCTTGCTCAAGCAAGTATGGTATGGCGAGTGCTTCTAAAACATCAACTTCCTACAAAATAAATTTTAATCAATAATCGATATACACACGGAGTTTACACAATGAGTATAAGCCCAACAGTTCTTAGTATCACATCCGGTAAAGGTGGCGTAGGAAAGACAAATCTTTCTGTTAATATCGCTTGCTTGCTCGGACAAATGGGTAAGAAGGTTTTACTGCTCGACGCAGACTTAGGATTGGCAAATGTCGATGTTTTATTGGGTATGACTCCGCCAAAAAACATTTTCAACATCTTCAATGAAGGAGCCGCTTTAAAAGATGTAATCTTTCAAACCCCTTACGGTTTCTCTATCTTACCGGCATCATCCGGCGTCAGTGAAATGCTTACCCTGAACTCAGGGCAAAAAATGACCCTACTCGATAGCCTAGATAGCCTTGAAGAAAATATTGATTACCTTATCGCAGATACCGGTGCCGGTATACACGATAATGTTATATATTTCAATATTGCAGCGCAAGAACGTTTGGTGGTTCTAACCCCCGAACCAACCTCGCTTACCGATGCTTATGCTCTTGTAAAAGTTCTTAGCACAAAATATGCTGTAAACCAATTCAGAATTGTTGTGAACATGGCTGATAGCGCAAAACAAGCTACCGACGTTTTTGCTAGACTTTCTGCTGCCTGTGACCGCTTTTTAGATAATATATCGCTCGATTATATCGGCTTTGTTCCTAAAGACGGCGCTGTAAGAAAATCTGTAATCATGCAAAAACCATTTTCACTAACTCATCCTGCTGCACCTGCTACTCAAGCTTTACATAAAGTAGTTAATAACATCGTTCAGCTTGATACTCCAAAACAAGTAGACGGAAATATTAAATTTTTCTGGAAAAAATTACTCTTTCAAGAATAAATTCTAACAAAGTTGGTTGTAATGAATATCTTAAAGAAAGAAACATCTACATCATTACTTACAAGTAAAGGTATGTATCCTCTTAATCAAGAGTCTCAACTTCTTGACATTGACGGATTTAATTCTGATGAATTAAATCCTGAAAATGATGAAGAATTTGATACTTTCGATTCTGACGACTTCGATGCAGATGATGAAATCTTTGAAGTAGATATTTTTGAGGATGATCAAAACTTTGATGAAAACCTCGAAGAAAATCTATCTGAAGATAAATACGATTTTTCTCAAAAAGAAAACCATCTTCAACCAACCGAATCTATTTCTCTAAAATTAGAGAACTCAACTCATGCCTCTTATGATCCATCAAAGAAAATTGAAGACTATGAGGCTTGGGAACAATTTGAACTCGGTCTTTATATATGGGAAGAGTTTGATAAAAAAGGAAAAGAAAATATTGTAAGGCATTATGCACCAAAAATTCGCTTTATTGCTTTACGTATGAAATCAAAACTTCCAAAACATATAGAACTAAATGAACTTATAAGCTCGGGTACTATTGGACTATTAAAAGCTTTAAGTAAATTCAAACCGCAGCTTGCTATTAAATTTGATAGTTATGCTGAAAGCCGTATACGCGGTACTATGATTGATGAACTGCGTAAGATGGACTGGTTCCCAAGATCATTACGTTCCAGAGTACGCGAAATTAATCAGGCTGTGTGGAACCTTGAACATGAAATGGGGCGTTCGCCTACTTCACAAGAAATCGCAACCTTTACAGGACTAACTGAAAAGGAAGTGAATATTGGCTTAGAAGCACTACAAAATCAGCTTTGTATATCTCTCGATGCAATTCAAGACTGCGTTGCAGGCGATTCAAGCAATAGTATTGAAGAAAACCCTTTTCAAAGCACTGCACATCAAGAACTAATTAATAAGGTTGCAAGTGTGATTGATTTATTGACACCGCGCGAAAAATTGGTATTATCACTTTATTACAATGATGAACTGAATATGCGCGAGGCAGCTGAAGTTATGGATATAACTGAAGGAAGAGTGTCCCAATTGCATACCCAAGCAATTACTCGACTTCGACGTATATTTAATGAAAGGTTTCAAGATTCTTTATAAGCTTGATATCTTTTGAGAATTTGTTTATAATTTAATTTTATGGAGAATTGTATGCCATTTGATCCTAACATGAGAGTTTTAGTAGTTGATGATTTTTCAACAATGCGCCGTATTGTTAAAAACATATTACGCCAACTAGGTTTCCAAAATATGGTTGAAGCTGATGACGGTGTAAACGCTTGGGAAATCATTACAAAAGAAAAAATTGACTTTATCGTCTCTGACTGGAACATGCCTAATATGACAGGTATCGAATTGCTTCGTAAAGTTCGTGAATCAGAAGAATATGGTAACACACCTTTTCTTATGGTAACCGCTGAAGCTCAACAAGAAAACATCATTGAGGCTGTTCAAGCAAAAGTATCAAACTACATTGTTAAGCCTTTCACAGCTGAAACGCTAAAACAAAAAATTGATAAAATCTTCCCATAATTTTAAAGCAAAATTATAATTGTTACGGAGTATCCTTTGTCTCAAGTAAAAGATCAAACTCAATCGGAACGCGAAATCGTCACTTCAATGGATGAAGATACAGATCTTGAAGCTATGCTCAACAGTATGGATTCTGATGATTCTGGAGACATGTCTGATGTAGACGCGGAGTCAGAAGCAGCTTTTGTAGCAAAAGCTGATGAGAAAGTTCAACTTGATATAGAGGATGCTCCTTTTCTTAATGATGATGAGCCTGAAACTGAAGAAAAAGCTCCTGATAAAAAAAGTGATGAGCCTGAAACTGAAGAACAGCCTAAAAAAAGTAAGAAAAAACTTATTATTATAGCCGGCGGTCTTGTTCTTGTTCTAGCACTTGCAGCGGCAGCCTATTTCTTTTTATTCTCAGCACCGCCTGAACCGGAAGAACCTGTGATTCCGCCTTTCGTTGTAACTCTCAATGAAAGCGATTTTAGAGATCCGGCACTCCCTCCTGTTTATAATGAAAAACTTGAGCCTTTCTGGGTGCAAATGACTAATTCTGACGGTAGTACCTATTTTCTTGTATCAACCTTTACACTTAGCACAGAAAACCCTGAACTAAGTGCGGAAATTAAATCTAAAATTCCGGTGATTCGTGATACAATCTATTACTACCTTCAAACAAAGGATTACGAGTTTCTCACAGAATTTAAAAATTTCCCTGTTATTAGAAAAGATTTGCTAGAAGTTGTAAATATGGAACTTTTAGAAGCAAAACTCACTGATATTCTCTATGATAACTATGTGATTCGTTAGGAGTTTATTATGAGCCTTGTTGACCCTACAGGAATGTTAAATCTAGGAATTATTGCGCATGCTCAATCAGCAGCTGTGCAAAAAAAAGTCGGAACAATGAGCACTTCTGATGAACTCTCTTACGAGGCTTTACAGAAGACGGCACTGTCAGAAGTTGAAAAGCAAGCATCCGCAGTTGGTAATATGACCTCTAGTGAAGCGCTTACACAACTTGATGATGAAGAACAAAATCAACAAGAACAAACTCTTATGTCTCGTGGCGAGCAAGAAGAAGAGGAAGTTTTTGAAGAAGAAGAAACAAGTAAAACAAACTCTTCAAATCCTTTAATCGGTAACTTATTAAATCTTAAGGTTTAGCTAATCTATGTCAATTTTCTTTATCATTATGCTTACTGTTGCTGAACTCATTCTTATAGGACTTGTGTTCACTTTCTTTGTTAGATTAAAAAGATCAGAATCAGTTGTTGCGAAACTCCAAGCCAATCAAGAACAACTTCTTGAAAGAGTTTATCGCAATGCTACACTTGAACAAGAGCTTGTTGCAAGTTTTGCCCAGCGTCAAGAACAGCTTACAAAGCTTATTCCGCATTTAGAAGATCGTATTCAAACAATGCAAAAACTTCTTACACAAGCAGAAGGTATTTCACATTCGCCGCAATTTCTTAGAGAAGTTATTCAAAATGCACAGAAGAAAGGTCTTACAAACGACGAAATAGCTGTGAAAACAGGTCTTTCAAAAGATGAAATCGAACTTATTTTAAAGAAGTAATTTTTTTCTTTTTTTTGCCTTCGGCGACCAAAGGAAGAAAGCTTCATAAAATTATAAAAATATCCCCCTCTATTTTGTTACATACATAATAAAGGGGGATTTTTTTATTAAGATATTTATAGTTTATATTATACTATTCATTTATGCTTGAAGAGTTTCATCTGTGATTTCATTTGAAACTGGCTTCTCAAATAGCTTTTGTGCACATACGAGGCTTTCACGATTTGCAAAGATATAAACCTTATCATCAACCTCAAGCATCGTATCAGCAAGTAGTGATTTTATCACATTATTCTTTCTTTCAATCGCTAATACGCTTATATTATTATTTTTTGGTAGCGCTAATTCTTGCAGAGTCTTATAAGCAACTAAAGAATCTTCTTCTACGATATAACTTGCAATTGATAAATCAGAAAATTCGCTTGCTAAACCTTTAAGAGATGATACAGAATCTTCAGTTTGAAAGCTTGCGTAGTTATCGTTTCTGATTTTGAAGATAAGTTCCTGTGTCTTTTGCTGTGGAAGAAGATAATAGTCTAAAATATAAGCAAATACACCTATTGATGCTTCAAATTCTTCCGCAATAACTCTGTTTGCTCCAAGATTATGCAGAACATCTGTTTCAGTCAAGAATCTAGTTCTTGCAACAATAAACAATGATGGATTTAATTTACGAGCAGTTGCGATAATTGCACGAGTTGCCGCTGGGTCAGGTGTAAGAATAGCTAAAGCTCTTGCCTTTTCAATACCTGCATGTTGAAGAATAAGAGGCAAACTTGCATCACCATGATGAATTGGTTCCGTAGAACGATATTTTGCAACAGTATCAGGATTTGCTTCAAGAATTGAATAACTTATGCCTGATTCTTTTGCAACTCTCGCAAGGTTTTTTCCACCAATACCAAAACCAATAATCAATAAATGCTCGCTCAAATGTTCTTTATAATCTTCTTCATCATCAGATTGAATTTCTTTATGAGCATAAAATTTATTTGTTATGAAGTCCGCTACTTTAGGTGCAAGAGCCATAAATACAGGAGTAAGCGTCATAGTTAGAATACTTGCTGCAAGAAATAGCTGATATTCAGCATCTCCCATAAGATTATTCTCCATTCCTGTACGAGCAAGAATGAATGAAAACTCACCTATTTGAGCAAGAGAAAGTGCAACAAGTACAGCAGTTTTTGGTGAATATCCTAGAACTCTTACTGCCGGATACGTCGCCAGAACTTTTATCACTATTAAGCAAGCTGCTATCATTAATATAGTATGAATATGTAAGAAGAAGTAAGGTACATCTAAAAGCATACCTACTGATATAAAGAACACCGATGTAAAAACATCTTTAAATGGTAGTACATTTTCAAGCACAGAAAGAGAATATTCTGACTCAGCCAATAAAACACCTGCTAAAAATGCGCCAAGTGATAATGAAAGACCGGCATAAGATGTTAAAAGTGCAATTGCAAAAGTAATTCCAAGAGTTGCAAGCAATAATAATTCTCTGCTTCTAGTTCTCATTATACCACGCATAAGATGTGGCAAGCCATACTTTCCAAAGAGGATAATTCCTACGACAATAGCAAAATCTCTCCCTATATCAAATAGTAGAGTTGCAGAATCTACTTCCATTGCTCCAGCTAATAGTGGAATCGCAAGCATCATAGGGACAATTGCAATATCTTGGAAAATAAGAATTGCTAGGCAGAGTCTACCTTGTGGGGAATCAGTCTGCGCTTTTTGCTGAAGGAGTGAAAGAACAATCGCAGTTGAGGAAAGAGCAACTAAAAATCCAAGAAAAAGAGCTTGAGAATAACTAGTTGAAAAAATTAGAACAAAGAAAAAAGTCATACCAATCGTAAGAAACAACTGAGAACTTCCGCCTAATGAAATTGGTTTTTTCAGTCTTCTAAGTTCCTCACCGGACATTTCCATACCAATAGTAAATAAAAGAAGAACCACGCCAATTTCAGCAAGCAATTCAACTGTATGTAAATCGCCGACTAATTGTAAAGCTGTAGGACCACATAACACGCCGGTTATCAAAAAGCCAACAATCGAAGGGATATGGATTCTATGACAAAGAAGCAAAACCGCTATTGACAAACAAAAAACGACAACTAAATCATTTAGAAATTGCATATTTCATCCTAAATTTTTTTTATGATAATTACCTTATCGCTCATTTGAAGTCAATAGTGAATAAAAGGCTTAATGTCGACACGCACCTCAATCTAATTTGTAACTTATTAAAGATGAATTTTTCTTATTTTGCCATAATAAATTTTAAACTTAGAGAAAATTCGTTATTTTGACGTCAAGGGAAAAGGGGGTTGCAAAGGGAATCATTTCCGTGGGAAAAGTTCCCTTGCCCGTCGGAGACAAATTAGATTCACGTAGTGAACACGTAACATATGTTGGTAAGCAGATTTTTTTATTGCATAATATTCTAGATACCTATATAAGTATTTATAGTCAAATATCATTGATAGTATCATTAAACTTTAACACAAAAGGATAGTATAGATGAAAAGCATTCTTATCACTGGAGTAACCGCCGGATTTGGTCTTGCAACTGCTAGAGTTTTTAATGAAATGGGTTGGAAAATTATAGGCACCGGCAGAAGAGCTGAAAGACTAGAAGCTCTCAAACAAGAACTCAACGATTTTACACCACTTTGTTTTGATATAAGAAATAATAATGATGTAGAAAAACATCTTTCAAATCTAGAAGTTGATGTTTTACTCAATAATGCAGGGCTTGCTCTTGGTCTTGAACCTGCCTACGAAGTTGATCTAAATGACTGGGAAACAATGATAGATACGAATATAAAAGGTACTATGTATGCCACGAGAGCAGTCTTACCAAACATGGTAAAAAGAGGCGTAGGGCATATTATAAATCTTGGTTCTATAGCGGGAACTTATCCATATCCGGGCGGAAATGTTTACGGCGCAACAAAAGCATTTGTAAAACAGTTCAGCCTTAATTTACGTACTGATTTATCAGGTAAAAATGTTCGAGTAACAAATATTGAACCGGGTCTTGCTGAATCTGAATTTTCAGAGGTACGTTTCAAAGGCGACTGCGATAAAGCTAAATCTCTCTATGAAAACACAAATCCTCTCACTCCACAAGACATTGCTGAATGCGTAAGATGGGTTGCAACCCTTCCTCAGCATGTGAACATCAATAGGGTTGAAGTTATGCCTACATCACAATCTTCTGCTCCATTGACAATCTATAAAGGATAGATATAACACACGGAAATATTTTATTGAAATTGTTCATTCTAGATAGTGTCGTCAAGTTCAAAAATTTTGTGGAATTTTCAACTAAAAGGGATTTTTTATAAGGTGCAGTGTATAAAAAACATACATAAACCGAGTAAAAAATCATCTTTTGGGCAGACTATAAAATGTCAAAAACGCAAAAGAATGAATTTGACGACACTATCTAAAATTTTATAAATAATACTATTTCAATATTTCTTTCCCACAACTTTATGCTTTAAAATATTTTTAGAATCACCATCTAACATAATAAGAAAAAAGTCATTTTTTTCTCACTTGACCATATGATGAATATAAGATACAAAATTGCTACTAGATGGAGGGACAGATGTTCGGAATTGGAACAACAGAAATTCTTATAATACTTCTCGTGGCATTAATTGTGATAGGCCCTGAAAGCCTACCAAAAATTGCACGTACAGTTGGCAAGGCAATGGGCGAATTCCGTCGTGTATCAACAGATTTTCAGCGTACTCTAAACACTGAAATAGCTCTTGATGAACACGAACAAAGAAAAAAAGAAGCTGAAAAAGAACTCTTCGGAAAAGATAAAGAAGAAAAACAATCAGCTGAAAAAGCTCAGTCAAAAGATAAGGATGCTGCATAGTTATGACTGAAAAAGAACTACTTGCTTCAATGTCGGAAGAGGCAAACGCAAAAAAAGATTCTAACACAAACGAGTCTGAACTTACGTCTAATGCAGTGCCTACTGAACAGTCAGATTCATCAAGTCAAGCAGATAAAGTTGAACAGTCTGAAACATCTTCAAGAGTAAAAGAAGATAGTGAAGGCGATGATAAAAATTCGCCACCAATCACAACTTCTCCTGCAGAAGAAAATCTTCCTAGTGCGCAAGAAAATAGTGTTGCAAATCAAGAAGCTAAAGTAAATGACTCGGAAGAAGAAGCTGAAGAGGAAGAAGAAAAACCAATGACTCTTCTCGATCACCTTAAAGAACTCCGTCATAGACTTACACGTATTGTTATTGTTATATTTGTTGGCTTCTTCGCTTGCTATAATTTCGCTGAATTAGCCTATACTTACTTAGCAATTCCACTTACTGAAAACATGCCGGAAGGTTCTACACTTATTTATACATCACCTCCGGGCGCATTTTTCGTATATTTAAAAATATCGTTAGTACTTTCATTTTTACTATCGTGCCCATATAGTTTTTATCAAATTTGGGCTTTTATCGCTCCGGGACTATATAAAGAAGAGAAAAAAGTTTTACTGCCACTCTCATTTACATCAGCATTTTTCTTCTTAGCGGGTGTTGCATTTTGTTATATTTTGGTGCTTCCAATCGCATTCAAATTCTTTATGGGATTTGCAACTGCGGAAATTGTACCAATGATTTCAATAGAAGAATACCTAAACTTTGTTCTAAAGCTCCTTATTGCTTTTGGACTTGTTTTTGAAATGCCACTTTTTGCATTTTTCTTGGCTCGCATGGGAGTTCTTACCCCTGAACGCATGAAGAAATGGCGTAAATATTCAATATTAGTGATATTTATTGTTGCGGCTCTTCTTACTCCACCAGATGTATTTTCTCAATTACTTATGGCTGCACCGATGATTATTTTATACGAAGTCAGTGTAATCCTTACAGCTATTGTAGCTAAAAAGAAAAAAGAAGAAAAAGAAGCTAATGAAAAAAACAGTGAAGAAGAAAATTAATTATTTTTCTCAACAACAAGGATAATATAATGAATACATTCAACAAAATACTTTTGACTATTGGCTTATCGGTTCTTCCATTGAACCTTTATGCTCAAACCAGCGCAGAAGAGATCGAAAAGATTTTGCTCGAAAATCCTGAAATTTTAGAGAAAATCTTAAAAAAAAATAAAGAAGTTTTAAATGATGCTGTTATAGAAATTCTTCAAGACAATAAAGTCTTACT
Source organism: uncultured Desulfovibrionaceae bacterium (assembly GCA_964369185.1). Taxonomy (GTDB): domain Bacteria; phylum Desulfobacterota; class Desulfovibrionia; order Desulfovibrionales; family Desulfovibrionaceae; genus CAYJAZ01. The sequence goes on along the minus strand of CAYJEN010000002.1, from coordinate 16,180 downwards.
TATTGATATAATTCAACAAGGTGCTGATAGCAAAAGAAAACAACAGCTTCAATCTCAATGGGAACAGGATCTAAAAATCCCAAAAGATCCAAACCTCAAGGATAGACCAACAAGAGGCGATGAAAACGCACCAATTACTTTAGTTGCATTTTCAGATTTTGCATGTTCATATTGTATGCAAGCGGCCTCAACCATTGAAAATCTTTTAGCAAAATACCCTAATCAGATTCGCTTTGTTTTCAAACAATTTGTTTCAGATTCACCGGCGGCACAAGAAGCAGCTCGCTGGTTTTTAGCGGCAATTGCTCAAGATCATGAAAAAGGTTGGAACTTCTATGCTATGTTATTTTCTAACCAACCGGATTTCTTTGCAAACCCAACTGCAACTCTTAAAGCAGTTGCAGGGCAAGTTGGTTTAAATGTGAAAGCACTTGAAGCTGATATTAAGAAAAATCAAAAAAAATACAATCAAATCATCGAAGAAGATATTGCCGACGCTAAAAAACTTGGCTTCACCGGCACACCTTACTTCCTTGTAAACGATTTAATAATCCGTGGAGCTTTACCACTCGAAAGCTTTATAGATGCCTACGAATTTGCACTTAAAAACTCAAAATAATATCTTCGTAAAGAAGAGGAGAAAAAAATGGCTTTAGTTCAAGCTCTTGTAATTACAGGTTTTGGCACAAACTCACACAAAGAAAGCGCATTTGCATGCATTCAAGGCGGTGCAGATAAGGCAGACATCGTGCACTTTGCTGATGTTGCTTCAGGAAAAGTAAAACTTGATGACTATCAACTTCTTATTTTCCCTGGCGGATTCTTAGATGGTGATGACCTTGGTGCTGCTCAAGCGGCTGCTCAGCGTTGGTTACATCTGTCGGACAATGACGGTAAAGCTTTGCTTGATTCACTTTCTGAATTTATTGCTCAAGGCAAGCTCATTATAGGAATTTGTAACGGTTTCCAATTACTTGTAAAACTTGGAGTTTTACCGGCTCTTGATAATAAATACTTTACTCGTCAAGTATCATTAGCTCATAACGCATCAGGTCGCTATGAAGATAGATGGGTGCATTTGAAAGTAAATGCAAACTCTCCTTGTATTTTTACAAAAGGTATTGAATATATTGATTGTCCTGTACGTCACGGTGAAGGTCGTCTTGTTACTTTAGATGAAGACATTCTCAAACGTATAGAAAATGAAAATCTTATCGCTCTACAATACAGCGATAAAGATGGTGCTCCAACTCAAGAATATCCTTATAACCCAAATAACTCACCTCTTGCAATTGCTGGTCTTACTGACCCTACAGGTCATATATTAGGACTTATGCCGCATCCGGAAGCTGCTTGCCATACGACAAACTACCCAACTTGGACACGTCAAAAACCACAACAATTAGCAACAGTTATATTCAAAAACGCTATTGATTATTTAAAATCTAAATAAGGAGTCCTAATAATGGATATGCTACCGATTAAACGCGCTCTTATCAGTGTGACTCACAAGGATAATCTGCCTGAATTTGCTAAGTTTTTAGCATCTAAAAATGTTGAATTAGTTTCAACCGGCGGAACACTCAAATTTTTACAAGACTTAGGTCTTCCTGTAACTGCAGTTAGCTCTGTTACCGGCTTTCCTGAAATTCTTGGTGGTAGAGTAAAAACTCTTCACCCAAAAATTCACGGTGGAATCTTAGCAGATAAAGATAATAGCGAACATCTTGGCACTTTAGCCGGGCATGATATTGAACCATTTGATTTAGTTGTAGTTAATCTTTACGATTTCAAAACAGCGTTAGAAAAAAAATTACCTGTTCGTGATATGGTTGAAGAAATTGATATCGGCGGACCTTGCCTTCTTCGTGCTTCTTCTAAAAACTACCATTCAATTCTTGTACTTTCTAATCCTGATGATTATGCTAAAGCTCAAGAACAAATGGAGAAAAATGAAATGCAAGTTGATTTGCAATTCAGAAAGAAAATGGCTGCTGATACATTCGGAAGAACCTCTGAATACGATGCCATGATTCATTCCTACCTTTCAGCAGAATAATCGAGGTGATTTATCGCTGCTAAAATTGAAGGCAACCTAACAGGTTTAAAGTCTAGTGAAGTTAAAGCAATCACAAATCTTGGTAAAAGAAAGTATAACGATTCAAGAGGTTATACGAATGACCAAGCTCATGAATTGTGTGCTGTTTCACGTCTTATAAATCGTCAAGTAGGTCTTATAATTGATAGAACCGGAGTTGTGCTGATGGTAATAATCGGCACAGCCTCCGGGCTTTTTATTCCGGAACTCCCAAGGGAGAGACTCTCCTCTGGTAAACTTCGTGCATTAAGATTCATGCATACCCACTTAGATATGGAAGGGATTACCCAAGAAGATCTTATGGATATGCTCTTTTTGCGTTTCGACTGTTTACAAGTTTTCACTGTAAATCCTCATGGTAATCCTGTTCAAATGCACTATGCACATCTTTTGCCGCAAAGCATTGAGGAAAAACCATATAAAGTTTACTCTCCTGAAGCTTGGGATAGATTTGATGTTGATATCATTTCTCAAACTGAAAGCCTTGAAGATGAGCTTGACAGAATCACAAAAGACAGCGTTGAAGCAAGCGAAAAAGGCAAAGAACGTGCAATTTTAGTTTCAGTTTCAACAGCTCCAAAAAATATTCAAGAAGTCTACCTCGACGAACTTGAAGACCTTGCAAAAACTGCCGGAATTTTAGTTGTTGATAGACTTATGCAACGTGTTTCTAAAGTGAACCCTCGTTCTGTTCTTGGAGAAGGAAAACTTTCGGAATTAGAAATACTTGCACTCCAAGGTCAAGCCGGACTCATTATATTTGATAATGAACTTGCTCCTGCTCAGCTCGCAAATCTCGCGGAAATGACAGAACGTAAAGTGCTCGACAGAACACAACTTATTCTTGATATTTTTGCTCAGCATGCTAAAACAAAAGCCGGTAAACTTCAAGTTGAAATGGCTCAACTCAAGTATACTCTACCACGATTAATCGGTAAAAAACCGGCGATGGATAGACTAATGGGCGGTATTGGCGGACGTGGCCCCGGTGAAACTAAACTAGAAACTGATAGACGACGTATACGTGACAAGATAACAAAAATTAAAAATGATTTAGCTCAGCTTCGTAAACAAAGACAACAAGTTAGAACTCGTAGAAATAAGAGTAATCTACCTGTAGTTTCTTTAGTAGGTTATACGAACGTAGGTAAATCTACTCTATTGAATGCTTTAACAAATTCAGAAGTTCTTGCCGAAAATAAACTCTTTGCGACCCTTGATCCAACAACAAGACGCTTACGCTTTCCTAAAGAAAGAGAAATTGTTCTTGCCGATACAGTCGGATTTATTAGGAATTTGCCAAAGGATTTAACTGAGGCTTTCAGAGCAACCTTAGAAGAACTTGAAGAGGCAGATTATCTTCTTCATGTAGCTGATGCTTCACATCCAAATGTTAAAGAACAAATTCAAGCTGTTAACAATATTCTGATGGAACTAGAGTTGACGGAAAAACCGCACATGCTTATTCTAAATAAGTGGGAAAATGTTGATGCCGAAACGAAAGATGAACTCGATATCCTCTTCCCCGACTCTTTCAAGACCTCTGCTCTGCAAAAGAAAGGGCTTGATATGCTTGTAAGAATTTTGGAACAAAGATTTTTTGAATAAGGTTTTTTATGAAAAATATTGCGGTAATTATACGTGTCTATTCACGCGTCGAAGATACAAAAGAACTTGTGCATATTATTAAGGATAAATGGAAATTAAATAACTACTCTCTTTTTATCGTTCATAATGGAGCAAATGATGGCTATCTGCTCGATGAAGAGTTAGCTAATTATGCTGATATCTTAGAGGTAACAACAAATTCAGGGCATAGAACTGGAGCACGTGACCTTGTAAAAGGCGGCTACAACTATATAAAAAAACGTGAAGACTTTGATTATGTTCTCTTTATCGAGTCTGATTTTTGGATTTTTGATGATAAGCTAATTCAAGCTGCAATCCAAAGTGACAAAGATTTAGCCACAACTATCTGGATTGAAAAACGAAAGTCTCTTGGTGTAGATTTCTTTCTAGTAAAAAAACCATTTATTGATGAGCACTCAAGCATTCTCGATTGGGATAAATCACCCGAAACGGATATGCGTGATAATTTCAATAAAACGAATGGTAAACTACATATATTTAAAGAGTTGAGACCGATACACGCTCCTTCACTAATGCGTAAAACATTTAAAAATTTATTTTCACCAACTCATTATGAAGGTGGTAGGTTTAGAATTTTTATAAAAGCTAAAACAGTTTCTCATCATATTGAAGACTTAACTAATGGCATGAATGATAAAAAATCAATCGCAAATGCAATGCTCGGTTATGATTACTTCAAAAATTCAGCCAAGTATACTCTTACCTTCTTAGATAAATATGCACAAAAGATTGCTGCTTATTTTCCACAAGCTTCTTGGTATAAATAAATTATAATATAATATCAACTAGATATACTCTTTTAATAAGGGAAAGCTTTGTCCATGCCGGCATAGCTTTCCCTTTTTGCTTATAATAATTCTTTTTAAATAAACTGTAGTATATATATATTCAAAACTAAACCTTCTTCAATTTTGCTTGACTAAAATCAAGGTTTAGTATAAACATGATTTCTAATATTGTTTTATTAATCGAATTTATTTTATTAGATAGAATTATATTTGAATTTATAAAATCATATCTTTATATTTCTAAGGAGTTATCTATGCAGAAATTACTTATTCTCGGTGCGGGAGCCGGTGGAACAATGATTGCTCATAAAATGAGGCATCTACTGAAAAAAAGTGAATGGGAAATTACTATTATCGATCGTGACCCTACGCATCATTATCAACCGGGCTGGTTATTTATCCCATTTGGACTTGAAACAATAGAATCCTGCTCTCGTCCTAAATCCGATTTCATACCTAAGGACGTTAATTTCGTTCTTGATGAGATCACAAAATTCGACCCTGATAACAATACTGTAGTTTGTAAAAATAGTACGTATACTTATGATAAAGTTATTGTTGCATCAGGTGCAAGAGTAGCTCCTGAAGAAGTTGAGGGCATGATGGATGCTTGGGGTAAAGATATCTTTACATTCTACACACCTGAAAGCGCAACTCAACTAAGAGATGCTATGAAGAAGTTCAAAAAAGGGCGTCTTGTTCATCACATTTGTGAATCTCCGTACAAGTGCCCTGTTGCTCACTTAGAATTTGTGTATATGGCAGACTGGTATTTTACAAAGCTTGGAGTTCGTGATCAAATCGAAATCGAACTTGTAACCCCGCTTACAGGTGCATTCACAAAGCCTGTTGGTGAAAAAATTCTCGGCGGACTTTGTGATACTAAAAATATCAAAGTTACTAAAAACTGGACTGTAGATAGTGTTGATACTGAAAGAAAAGTAATTATCAGCGTAACAGGTGATGAAATTCCTTACGATTTATACGTTCCAATTCCACCAAACTTAGGGCAGCAATATCTTATTGATTCTGAAGTTTCCGATATAACAGGCTTTGTTGATACAAATAAAGAAACTCTCAAATCAAAAAAATGGGATAATATGTATATCATTGGTGATACTACAAACATTCCTACCTCTAAAGCAGGTTCTGTTGCTCACTTTGAAGTAGATGTTATTGCACACAACTTCATGGAAGACTTAGCAGGAACTACTGATTATTATGCATTTGATGGTCATGCTAACTGTTTTATTCTAACAGGTTACAACAAAGCTTCTTTAATTGACTTTAGTTATGATGTTGAACCACTTCCGGGTATGTTCCCACTTCCGGGTGTAGGGCCATTTGAACTTTTAGGCGAAAGTCATATGAACTATTGGGGTAAACTTGCATTCAAATTTGCTTATTTTGATATAATGTTAAAAGGGCATGAATTACCATTTGAACCAAATCTTTATCTTGAAGGCAAAGATCTTACATTGTATAGAAAAAAATAAGTCGGAGTAAAATATGAAGAACGAAGAACTTATTCTTGCTCGACTTGAAGCAATGGAAGAACGCCTTGCCTTTCTTCAAGCAAAAGCAGAAGAACCAAACAGACTGTTAGAAATTCTAACACCTATCACAACTGATGCTTTTAGAGTAAGCGTTGAAAAACTTCAAGTACTGCATGGTCGCGTTGATTTAGACGACTTTATGGAGCTTGGACAAAAAGCAATGCTAAGTGTTCCAAATCTACTTTGGGCGCTTAGTGCTCTTGATAAACTTATAAGCTTTTGCAATATTATGTCGCCTGCTATTACACCAGCTTTTCAAGATGCTATCATGGCTTTTGATAAAATGGAAAAGAATGACGTTTTCAAAAAACTTTCAGCAGCAAAATCTGCCGGCGGTACTATTTTCGATTCTCTTTCAGCTGAAGATATTGAAAAACTCGGCTCAAGTCTTGCTTATCTTATGCAAATATTACAAAAAGTTTCTGAACCAAAAGTTCAAGAAACTATCAATACCTTATTAGATGTTGTTGGAAAAATAAATCCGCAAGAAGTAAAACCTGTTGGAATTATAGGCTTAGCTTCTTCAATAACTGACCCGAATGTGAAAAAAGTACTAGGTATTCTGGTTGAAACACTTAAGGAAACAGGAAAAAAAATCTAACTATCTAAAAAATCAATACATTTTATAAAATATTAAATTTCACTAACTATTTTATAAGTTATATTTAAAACAAAACTGCAAACTATAAATTTGCAGTTTTTTCTTTTATACTTTTAAAAAAAATACTAAATATAACTAAAGATAAAAATAAATTAGACAATTCAAACATAAAAGACAATAAAAACCAACTAGATAAAAGTTGGATTTAACTAACTTTATTTATTGTATACAATCCTATAAATTTTCAAAAAACATATTGACCTCGTGAAAAAAATCAGTTATAAACTTCTGAAAATTATTATATTTATTTATAAGACAGGAGATGCGGTTCATGACTACAATTACTTACATTTTTGGCTATGTCGCCATCGTGATTTGTCTCACACTAGCTCTATCAAGAGTAAAAAAGTACACATCACGCCCATTACACATTCGTTGGGAACTTTACCCAGTACCACATGAAGGTGAAAGAGCAGCATGGGGTGGATCTTACCTAGAAGATACCGAATGGCACAAAAAAGAACGTACACATTCTTTAATTGGCATGGCTAAAGGTCTTGCAGAAGAAATGCTTCTTTTGCACCTTACATTTAAACACAACCGTGACTTATGGTTCCGTACTTACCCATTCCACGCTGGTATTTACCTTTGCTTTGCTGGCTTTGGTCTTACTTTTCTTGGCGCAATTTGTGGCTGGACTGGAACACTAGAAAGCGGTTTTGTAAGCTTTATCGGTGCGTTAGCTAACCTTTGCTTCCTTGTAGGTAAAATTGGTATCGTAGTTGGTGGTATTCTTCTTATTCATAGACGTGTTACAAGCCCATCTTTAAGAGCTTATACAACACCTGAACACTATTTCAACCTTATCATCTTTGTTCTTTGGGCTCTATTAGGTATTATTGCTTACATGACTAGCCCTTCTTACTTTGTTGTTAGCCGCGATTTCCTTATGAACTTCCTTACCTTCAACCTTGCTACACCAATTGAAGGAACTTTCCCATTACCAAATGCCGGTTATATCTTTATTACTCTTTATACATTTGCACTCATGATTATTGTGCCTGCAACTCACATGGCTCACCTTTTCATGAAGTATTTCACATGGCATAACATTCGTTGGGATGATACTCCAACTCTTGACGATGAGCAAATCAATGCTAAAATTATGGAAAACCTTGTTCGTAAACCTACTTGGTCAGCTGATCACATCGCTGGTGACGGAAACAAAACTTGGGCTGAAATTGCTATGCACAACCCAATGGCTGAACCAAAACCAGAAGAAACAAAAGAATAATTTTCCATTTAGATTATGCCTTAGCTAAGATTTCTTAATACTTTCTGATAAAAAAGAAATCTTCTGAATTCAATCCTATAAGGAGTATTTGCAATGCAAAAAATGAAACTTACTGATATATCTACTAAACCAGGTCAACTTATTGAATTAGACATAAAAAATCTTATGCCTATTCCTCATGTTGAAGTTCATGACCATGAATGGAGCGAATGGACAGAAGCTCAAAAAGAAGAATTCTGCACAAACTTAGACTCTGTTTCAATCCTTCAAATCCCAGTTCCTAAAACTAAAGAAGAAGAAGACGAAATCGTTGCTAAATTCTTACGCGGCTTTGAAAAATTATTAACAGACGAAAATAACTGGACTTTCCGTCCTATGTTAGAAACAACATTAGAATACTGTGCTCAATGTAACTCATGTTCTGATGCTTGTCACTTATATGAAGCTTCTGGTCAGCACGATGCTTACCGCCCGAACTTCCGTTCAGAAATCTTCCGTCGTATTTACAAGCTCTACATCAAAAAAGAGCCTTTTGCTAAATTACGTTATGGCGATTTTGAACTTAACTGGCAAACAGTTACTCGTTTAGCTGAATTATCTTATCGTTGTAACCTCTGCCGTCGTTGTGCTCAAGTTTGCCCAATTGCAGTAGATAACGGTTTGCTTGCTCGTGAAATTCGTAAATTATTCAGCCAAGAATTTGGTTGGTATGCTAAAGAATTGCACGAAAAAGGTTCTATGTTCCAGCTTAAAGTTGGTTCATCAACAGGTATGAGCGGTGACGTTTGTAAAGAAAGCATCGAATTTATCGATGAAGACTTCTCAGAAGAAACAGGTTACGAATTCAAAACACCTTGGGATGTTGAGGGCGCAGACATCATGCTTATCCACAACGCTGGTGAAGTTATTGCATGGCCTGACAACATCGCTGCATTCTCAATGATCTTTGAAGCTGCCGGTCTTTCTTGGACTCTTTCAAGCGACTTAGCTGCTTATGACTCAATCAACTACGGTACATTCTACGATGATGCCCAGTTCGCTCGTACAGCTTTATTACAAGCTCAAGCTGCGAAAAAATTAGGCGTAAAGAAAATCGTAATGGCAGAATGTGGCCATGCTCACAAAGCTCTTACAGTTATCGCTGACCGTGTTCTTCCTAGAGACTTGAACGTTCCACGTGAATCTTGTTTCCCACTTCTTAGAGACATCGTTCTTGAAAAAAGAATCAGCCTCGACCCTAGCCGTAACAACTTCCCAGTAACCCTTCACGATCCATGTAACATCGCTCGTTTAATGGGTATCAGCAAACCACAACGTGAAATCTTACACGCAATTGCTCCACAATTCCGTGAAATGTATCCAAATGGTGCTGAAAACTACTGCTGTGGTGGTGGTTCTGGTTTCGCTATCATGACTCGTAACGATATCGAACCTTGGAGAATGATGGTTACAGGTCGTAAGAAAGTAGAACAAATTGCTAACGCTTTTGCTGATTGCATCGATCCATCAATCAACAAATACGTATGTGCGCCTTGCTCTAACTGTAAAGGTCAAATCCGTGAACTTTTAGATGTGAATAAACTATCTGAAAATTACTCAATCTACTACGGTGGTATCGTTGAACTTATCGTAAACGCTATGACCGAAGTAAATCCAGGATTCATCAAATTCGGCGACGAATAAGATTTATACTGAATTATAAATGTAAGAGGGAAACTTCAATTGAAGTTTCCCTCTTTTTTTGTGAACAAAGCAATAAAATATTATCTATAGACTATCAAAACTATTATTTATTACCTCGTTGACTATTTTCTTTTGTTATGCTAGATTTGTGCAAAATTAATTAAATTTGATTTCAATATATTAACTATTGTATATTTATTGTGCTTTATAAACTCTGATAAATACACATCTCTTTAATAAATAATAAGGATACATAATGCAATATAAAGAACTAGGAAAAACAGGTGTTAAGCTCTCTCGATTAGGGCTTGGCTGTATGCGCTATCCGCTTCTAAAGTCTTACGATGAATCAATTGTAAACCCTCGTAGTATTGATATAAATGCAACTATAAAAATGATGGATATGGCAATATCTCAAGGTGTAAACTATTTCGATACCGCGCACATGTACCATGAGGGTATGAGTGAAACCATTCTTGGGCACGCTATTGAAATACTAAATGCACAAGATAAGGTACATATTGCAACAAAATTACCTTACAATATACATAGGCTTCACCTCTCGCTTGAAGAAATTTTTGAAGAACAATGTCAAAGATTACGAAGAGATAACATCGAATTTTATCTTCTGCATAACGTGAATGACCTTACACTTGCTCGCTATGAAGAAGCAAAGGTATTTGAATTTCTTACTAAACTAAAAAAAGATGGCAGAATACAACATCTAGGCTTTTCATTCCATGATGACAACGCACTTTTTACAAAAGTAGTAAATTCTTATGATTGGGATTTTTGTCAAATCCAATACAATTATATTGATGAAGACTATCAAGCCGGAGTAAAAGGATTAAAACTTGCTCATGAAAAAGGCTTAGGTGTTATAGTAATGGAACCACTAAAAGGTGGTGCTCTAGCAAAAGAAATGCCTTCAGATATAGAAAGTATTTGGCAAAATTCACCTACTGAACAGAAAAATGCTGACAGAGCTTTACGTTGGCTTTTCAATCAAAAAGAAGTATCTGTTGTGCTTAGCGGTATGAATAGCCTTGAACAGTTAGAAGAAAATATTGCTTCTGCAGACCATGTTGAAGATTCCATGACTCCTGAAGAAATAAATTCTTTTGTAAAAGTAAAGCGTATTTTTAAGTCACGTCTTAAGTTTTCATGTACTTCCTGTGGATATTGCGCGCCGTGTCCTCGTCACATTAGAATTCCCGCTATTCTAGACCTTTATAATAAGTATAGCCTTTTCATTAACGATAGGGAAGTTGTTGCAAATATAAAAACTATGTACAACAGTATTCTTAAAATGAATAATACAACTGTATCTCATTGTGAAAGTTGTAATAGTTGCGTACGTAGATGCCCACAAAATATCGATATTCCAATAGCTATCGCAGAAGCTGACAACGCACTCAATAGCCAAAACTTTGATGATTTCTATACAGGCGTTGTTGCCGGTTATGGAGTATCATCAATGTTCAATCCTAAAGCATATAAGGCGCTTGCAGAAACTCTTTCAGGTGATAGACCTCCTGTTTTCTGGATTCAAGGTTCTAGTTGCACAGGTTGTTCTGTAAGCCTTCTAAATAGTGCACATACATCTATAGTTGAACTTCTTACCAAGATTATAAGCCTTGATTATCATACAACTTTAATGGCTAACGAGGGTGCTAGTGCCGTTGAAAAAATGTTTAAGCTTGCTGAAAAATTCAAAGGCCAGTATTTTGTTGTTCTTGAGGGAGCTATCCCCCTCGCAGAAAATGGAAAATACTGCGTAGTCGCTGAGGCAAATCACGTAGAGTATACTGTTGTTGATATGCTGAATAAACTCTGCCCTGACGCTGCTATGGTTTTTGGTTTTGGCACATGTTCATCTTACGGCGGTATACCCGCTGCTAAAGGTTCTGTAACTGACTGCGTGGGACTACAAAAATTCTTCGATCAAGAAGGAATTGTTACTCCACTTATGAATGTTCCGGGCTGCCCTCCTCACCCTGATTGGATGGTAGGTTCGCTCGTTATTGCTCTTGATAAAATTAAGAGAAGCGGTATGAAACGCGGTATAAAAAGCATTAAATCTATTCTCGATAAAGATTTACGTCCGCTTCCTTTTTATGGTGAAAACACACATAAAGAATGCCCTTGGCTCCCTCAATTTTACGATGATGCCATGTCAAAAGTTATTACCGACAAGTCAAAGTGTCGTTATGAGCTTGGCTGTAAAGGCCCTATGGCTATGTGCGATTCTCCACTAAGAAACTGGAACGGTATTGAAAGCTGGTGTGTCGACAACTCTATTTGCATAGCTTGTGTAGAGCCAAAATTCCCTGATGATATGTCGCCTTTCTATTCGGTTGAGAAGAAAAAACGCTCAAAAGTAAAACCTAAAGCTTAATAAGGATTCACATATGCAATATAAAGAATTTGGTAATACAGGTATAAAAGTTTCAAGATTAGGCGTAGGTTGCATGCGGTACCCTCTTCTCAAAACACGTGATCTTAGAAATCATAACCATCAAAATATTGATATAAAACAAACACTTGAAATTATTGACATGGCAATTTCAAACGGAGTAAATTACTTCGATACCGGATTTAATTATCATGAAGGTATGAGCGAGGGCATTTTAGGTTATGCTCTTGAAGAATTAAATGCTCGTGATAAGGTCTATATTGCCACAAAAATTCCTTATACATTTTATCGTATCCCTTTGACTATTGAACAGATTTTTGAAGAGCAATGCCAAAAACTCAAAACTGATGTTATTGACTTCTATCTTCTTCATAATATTAACATTACTACTCTGCCACGTTATGAAAAAGTAAAAGCGTTTGAATTTATTTCTCGTCTAAAAAAAGAAGGCAGAGTAAGGCATATCGGCTTTTCTTTTCATGATGATAATACTCTTTTCGATAAAGTTCTTGATGCTTACGATTGGGATTTCTGTCAACTACAATACAACTTCATTGATGAAAAATATCAAGCCGGTGTAAGGGGGATTAAAAAAGCTTATAAAAAAGGTTTAGGAATTTCAATTATGGAACCACTTAAAGGTGGAGCTCTAGCAAAAGAACAGCCGGAAGACGTAGAAGCTTTATGGAAAGATGTTTATCCTGTTGAAAAACCAGCGGATAGAGCATTACGTTGGCTCTTCGATCAAGAAGAAGTTGGTGTAGTTTTAAGCGGAATGAACAGTTTAGACCAACTAAAAGAGAACATTATTTCAGCTGATCATGAAGAGAAATCTATGACAGATGAAGAAATTGCACGTTTTACACAAGCAAAAAAGATTTATAAATCAAGGTTAAAATTCTCTTGCACATCATGCCGTTATTGTATGCCTTGTCCAAGATATATTAAAATTCCTGACATTTTAGAGCTTTATAATAAACATAGCCTCTTCATAAATGATGAAAACGTTGAAAGCAACGCAAAATGGCTCTATAATACAGTGCTAAAAGAAAATCACACCTCTGCTCTTCAATGTGTTGATTGCGGAAAATGTCTAAAAAGATGCCCTCAAAAAATCAATATTCCAAAAGCAATTAAAGAGGCGCATAAAGCTTTAAGTTGGTAACATTTCTTGCAAATTATTCATTAGAACTCACTCGAATCTGAAGAAGTTAGATATAGCTTCTGTTCAATATCTAGGATATATTTCTAAATTCATTCTTTTGCGTTTTTCTGCCTTAAAGATGATTTTTTATTCCGTTTATGGATGTTTTTGATACATTACACGTCATAAAAAATACCTTTTAGTTGAAAATTCCACAAATTTTTTGAATTTAGAAACACATTCTAGATGAATTTTTTCAACGTCTTATCTATTATTAACAAAGGAACCACACCCTGCTTTCAAGTGTCATTTAAATTATAATTTTTCTGTTTGGAAAATTCTCTCACAAGCTTTACAAGTGCCCATTAAATTTACTTCAATGACAATTTTATGGGCACTTTCTATTTTAACTTTCTAACTAAGCAATTATAGCTAATAACAGCAATAAAATTTACTTTAAAGATAAAATTATTACTTTAAAAACATTGCCAACTATATTGTCAGCTATAAGATTTCTTTAAGTCAGAAATAAAAATAACTATTTACTTTAACAATATATTTATATTAATGGCATAATAAATGCTTCATTGCTTATATATTAATAGATTTCAAGTAAATATCTTTGCAACACTCTAATTAAACATGGAGCTAAGAATGAGTGAATTATCATTTCGCAATACATTAGAAACATCATCAAATAAATGTGAAAACTCTAAATCAACCGAACTAAAATCCTCTAACAGCCACTATAAAAATGATTTCTCAAAATTAAGCGAATGTATAACAAGTTTTTTTACTCAACCCAAACAGAATTCTGAGAAAATAGATGCTTCATCTTTTACTATTATAAGAAAAATAATGTCACTTATTAACAGATTTTCAGGAGGAGAACAACACTCTACGCAATGTATTGAATTATCAACTAAAGAGAATATAGTCCTTTCAACACATCCTTCAAATTATCGCTTTCCTGCTGAGGCTTTAGAAGAATCTCTTGGATTTGCTACTACAGAAGCAAAATCTTCAACAGATTCTTATCTCGCAAAATTAGCTAAGAAGGCTTCATTTAATATTTCTGAGATTAATGGTATTAAAAATGGTATTAAAAACGATGAAATTATAGATGTTAGCGCTTGCCTTTCAAAATTATTAAAGTCAGTCGATACTATTAGCAATAGAGAAATTAACGCCACTAAAACACTTATTTTTTCTCTCTTAAAAGACTACGGCATAGCATTTCACATACATCAAGCCCAAAATAGCGATATTGACATACCATGCACTGAAGGTGGTGTGTATAAAAGAGGCTTAGTAGAGAATATGTCCGCCTGCATTCATTTAAAAGATAACGATAATATTTCTATTACTCTATCTTTTACCCAATTACTAAAACAAACGAATAAAGATGAGCCTATTCTAGATGCAAAAATTTTTGAGCAAGAACTAGAAATCGTAATAGAAATCAACCCTCTAGTACTTATTACTGAAGAACATAGATTAAATATTCAAGTTATTTCTACAAATGTGATTAATACAAAATTATGCTAGGGTGTGTTTCTAGCTATTTCATTTATCAATAGCTTCAAGCTAAGCTGATAAGTTTAAGCTAATATAATAAAAGGAGTGCACCTCAAACTGCTCTCCTTTTATTATAAAATTGTATCATTGTTTTTAGAATGAGAATCGCTCTCTTTATTCATTTTTATGAAAGATTTATTTTGATACATCTTTCTATCAATTTCTTCATAAAAAGCTGTAAACTCTTCTTTTGTATTACCATCAAAAACTCCGTATCCTGAAGCTATACCAATTTTAAAAGAGTTTTGCTCATTAGCTTGTTTAATTTTATTATTCATATTTAAAATTGCTTTTTCGACTTCTTTTGTATCAAGACTATTCAAAATAGCAACAAATTCATCTCCACCTACACGAAAAACCTTTCCATATTCTGAAAAGGACTCACTTAGAATAGAGTATGCCAAAATAATAGCTTTATCGCCGGTTATGTGCCCTTGAGTATCATTTATGGTTTTTAGGTTATTCATATCGAATATGACCAATGTAAATTTTTTGTAGTTTTTAAAATTTTCTACATTTTCAAAATAGTCATATAGTTCAAAGTAGTAAGCAGTTGCATTGTAACCTTCTGTTAAATTATCCTTAAAAGAAGATTCTTGCAGTACATTTTTTAGTTTTGAAACAACAGATACAATCTGACCAAATTCATCTCTTGTAAAAAATCTGATTGGTATTTGTAGTTTCATATTTCCGGTTTCAGAAATTTTTGACAAAACCTTAGAGAGGTCAATAAGGTGATTAGAAAAGAAATTTGTCGAATAAGATATAATTGTATGCACGGAACATAAAACAAGTATACCAAACAGAAAAACTAGCAACACAATATTTTTCGTTGTATTTTTACTCTCATCTAAGGTTTTATTCATAGTATAGATTTCTTCATCGTGATATTTATCAATACTACTAAAAAAAGTATTTGCAATAGGTGTTACTGCCTGCAAAGCGTAAAGTGCTTCTTCAAAGTTACCGCCTTCCATATGAATATCAGCAGACAATAGCATGCTTTCTTTATATTTATTTTTTTCTAGAATGATAGTATTAAACTCTTCAAGCTTTTCACCTTGTAAACGTTTAGCAAATCCTTCCATACTCTCATCAAGTTTTTTAAATGCAACAACATAATCTTTATACATAGCAGCACTTTGAGCAGGATCAGTTTGAAATAAAATATCACGCCCAAGCACACGGCAAACATACATTCTTTTTACAAGAGAGTTGAGCATTTCAAGATTTGTAAGATTCTCCGTATAGACTCTATTAGATATCGCATTTACTTTATATACGGAATAAGCAGAGTATAGACCAAAACAAAATACGAGAACAAATAAAAAAACTTGCGCCGGTATAAACTTTTTTTTAATCCCTGCATTAA
>CAYJEN010000001.1:0-99801 GCA_964369185.1 uncultured Desulfovibrionaceae bacterium | reverse complement strand
TCTACTTGAGGTTCAGGTTTATTCTTAATAGATTCAATATCTGATTCTATTTGTGGAAGATTTTTGAGGCTTTCCTCAATTGACTGTAATCTTTCAGAAAGAGTTTCATCTACTTGAGGTTCAGGTTTATTCTTAATAGATTCAATATCTGATTCTATTTGTGGAAGATTTTTGAGGCTTTCCTCAATTGACTGTAATCTTTCAGATAAAGAATTAAGAAGTTCATCATTTACGCTATTTTGAGGCGCGCTTTCTTGTGGTAAACTGATATTATTCATTTTTTCCTCAAGAGCTTTGAATCTTTCTTCAATAGCGTCATTTGCTTCTAGCTTATTTTTGATAAGTTCAAAGTTTGATTCTATCTCAGCATTTGTTTTTTCTAGTTCTGAAAGTCTACCTTCAAAAACTGCAAGACCTCGTGCATGTTCGTCAAATCTATCAGACATATCCATGATAAAACTATCAATTTTAAGATGGATTGTTTCTTCTGCTTTTGCAAGCTTTTTATCATCTTCACTATTATCAGAAGCGCCGGTAAGCGGTAAACTTGAGAGTTCAAATATACTATTTCTAATTTCTGAAAGTCTATTCTTGAGAATTTCTAATTCAATTCTATTTTCTTTACTTCTACTAGTGTTTTCTTCTATTGACTGATGCATAGTGCCAATTTCATTATTTACCTTGTCAACACTAGTAAATAAGGTATCTAACTGCTCTTGATTTTGGGAATTATCAAAAGGTGGCATTTGAACTGGTGCTGGTGCCGGTTCAGCAATCTGTTCTTTTGCTTTAGGTTTCATAATACCTGCGATAGATCCTGTTACTACGCTTGAAGGTTGTTTTTCGGCGACAGGTTCAACGGGATCTACAGGTTTAGAATTTTTTGTTGTTTTATTTGAAAGAATTTTAATAGATGGCTTTTTCGCTACCGGCTTTGTTTCTTCAACCGGTTTTGTTGTGCTCTCTTCTGCATTTTCAGCAGGATTAATCATAGGTTCAGCCGGTGCAGGAACTACCGGAGCAATTGCCACAGGTTCACTTTTTTGTAGTGGTTTTACAGCAACTTTTGGAGCAATTTCGGCCGCATTTAAAATTTCTTGTGCGCTTATATCTAAAATATCTTTCTTTTCTTCTTTAGCTGGTTCTTCTGTTTTTTCTTCTACTTTTTCAGGTTCTTGAGCTTTTTCTTCAACAACTTCTGCTAAAGGCTCTTCCACAGTAAGAAGATCTTCTATGCTCTCTTCCGCTGTTGCTTGAGCAGACTCTGTTTTTTCTGAACTTTCATCAAACAAGTGTTCAAGGTCAAGAGCCTCTTCTTCAGGAAATTCCATAGCAAGGAAGTCCTCATCTGTAAGAGGTTCGTCTAAATTAATATTAGCAAGACTTTCTTCTTGAGGTTGAGAATCGGTAAGAGAATCAACAGGAGAAGCTTCTTCTGTAGCTTGAACTTCTTCAATTACTTGCTCAACAGCTGGTTCAATTGAGTTTGCTTTATCAGCATCATCAGTAATGGAGCCTGAAAGGATATCGTCAAGTTCGTCAAGTTCAAGTTCGCTCTCTTCTGTTTTAGATAAGTCTTCATCTGAAGTAGCTAAAATATTGTCAATATCATCGATACTTAATTCATCAGGAACAGTTTTTTCTTCAGCAGGAGCTTCTTCTGCTGTAACTTTTTCAGATGATTTTTCTTCTCCAAAAAGGTCCTCAAAATCGCCATCAAGAGAGTCAAACAAGTCATCTGTTTCATCATTTGAAGATTTAAAGTCATCAGATTCGAGTAACTCATCAAATTCATTCATAAAATCTTCATCTTCAGATGTCGAAGGTGAAGCTTTGTGAGTTTCATCAAGGTCAATAAAGTCATCTTCTAAAGTTTTATCTTCTTGAAGATTAGCATTAAATTCTTCTTGTTTTTTTGCAAAAGCATCTGCAAAGAAATCATCTTCTAATGGATTTTCATCAGAATCTGTAGGTTTATCTTCTTCAAGATCGCTTAGGAAGTCATCAAGTTTGAAGTTGTCATCATCTTCTTCTTTAGCTGATGGAGAAGTTGAAGCTGTTGTAGGAGCTGTTTCTACAATGTCAACTAAATCAATAATATCATCATCTTCATCAAATTCAAAAGGCTTATTTTGTTCAGACATATCAACCTCATCAACTGTTTTTTTGAAATATGTTAATTACTTTATTTGATTATATATATTTTTTATTTTTTCGTCAAATAATTTTCTTTCTTTAGAGTATATTTCTTAACGTATTTCTAATTTGGAACTTTTGGGGGAAAGAAAAACACAACTTTTGAAAAAGTTGAGGTTTTACTAATTTATTTTAAACTTCCATAAAATGCTTGCCCCAAACTTAAAGATGCATCACTCGGTGAGAAGTTTTTATGTAAAAGAGGCTTTATACTTATATTTGTTAATTCTTGAGAAACTTCCCTAATTAATGTTTTGTTTAAGAAAACTCCTCCTGTCATTCCTACAGAATTTACTCCATATATTTCACATGCTTTTCTTGCCCAATCAACAAGAGAATGAGCTAAGGACAAATGAAAATATCTTGCTATTTCAGAATCCGATTGCTTATTCATTTTACGCTCTACGCAGTTTTTAAAGAGCTTTAAATTATCAAAAATAAGGATATTATTATCATCTAGATACGAATCTATCATATCAAATTCATTGAAGTTTTCATCTTGTTTTGCTTCAAGTTGCATAGCCACTTGCCCCTCGTAAGAAATAATTGGATTACAAGCAAGCAGAACACCTACAGCATCAAAAAGTCTGCCACAGCTTGAAGTTTGAATGCCCATATTTTTCTCACATAATTCATAAATAATTCCCTGCTCGTCTTTATCTACGCTTTCAATAAAATATGATAATCCAATAGATTGAAGATAAGATTGAGTCATATACCACGGATTTTCCACTGCTCTATCATTAGCTGGTTGAAAAACTTTTGAAAAATGCCCTACCCTTTTCCACTCACCTTTTTGCGGATCTATATAAAGAAGCTCACCACCCCACATAGTATTATCCAAGCCATAGCCTGTTCCATCAAGAACTATTACAATACAAGGGTTTGCGTAGGAATTATCCGCTAACAAAGCAAAAGCATGAGCCGCATGATGTTGTAAAGTTATGCACGGCAAGTTTCTTGCACTGGCATATTCTTCTGCAAGTAAGTGAGAATAAGCGTTAGGGTGTGCATCTGCAACTACAACTTTTGGCTCTACATCATAAATTTTTGTTAAGTGTTCAATAGTTTCAAGAAGAAAATCTTGATTTTTTATACTTGCCATATCGCCAACATGTTGACCAACTATAGCCTCGATTTTTTCTTCATTAGTTCTTGTAATACAACAAGTATTTTTTAAATCTGCTCCAAATGCAAGTATATTTTGTTTTTTAGAGCACGGTTTTTCAAAATCAATCGGCAAAGATACAGGAGTTGGAACATATCCTCTTGCTCGTCTAATACTGACAAAAGAGTCTTTTTCATCAATTCTAATATGTTGCGGTTTTGCGAAAAGCACACTGTCATCAACTCGAACTAGGATATCTCGATTATGAAAAAGAAAACCGTCTACAAAGTCAGCAAGTTTATCTCTCGCCTCTCTATTTTTTAAACATATAGGTTCACCGGCAGGATTTCCCGACGTCATCACAAGAGCCTCAAAGTTTTTTTCATCAAAGTGTTCCGCATTGAAAAAAAGTTCGTGTAATGGAGTAGATGGAAGCATTATTCCAATAGTTTTAGTATCAGGACTTAGAATATCGGGTAAAATATTTTCCTTTCTTTTACAGATTACTATAGGTCTTTGCCTTGAAGTTAGTAATTCTTCCTCTATTTCGTCTATATATGCAATATCGCGAGCTTTATCTATGTTTTTTACCATGATAGCAAAAGCTTTGCTTGGTCTATTCTTTCTTTCACGCAGATTTTCTATAGCTTTTATATTCATTGCATCACAGGCTAGATGAAAACCTCCAAGTCCTTTGATTGCAAGAATTTTTCCTTCGTGTAATTTTTGAAGAGTTATTTTTATAGCATCAAAATTTTCAAACCCTTCTTCAGTCCAGATTTTTACCCCACAGATATGGCAAGCGGTTGGTTGAGCATGAAAGCGTCTATCTAGTGGATTTGTATACTCTTCTTTGCATTTTTCACAAAGCGGAAAGCATGACATTGATGTAGTTACTCTGTCATAAGGCATTGAATGCGTAATACTAAAGCGAGGTCCACAGTGAGTGCAATTTATAAAAGGATAAAGATATCGCTTGTTTTCTTTATCAAGCATTTCATTTTTGCAAGCTTCGCAATGCGCAACATCGGGACTAATTCGTACTGAATGCCCTTTTCCATGTGAATCTGTTATAACAATCTGAAATTCTTTTTCATCGTCAACGAGTGGGCATTCTTCTTCTTTATAAGACAAAATTTCTGCAAGAGGAGGAAGTTCATCAAACAAGCGAGTTTTAAATTTTTCAATATTATTCTCACTTCCTTGAATTTCAATAAATACACCCTCTCGAGTATTACTCACAGAACCGGTTAAATCTAAAGATATAGCAAGAGTATACACAAATGGACGAAAACCCACACCCTGTACTTGACCAACTACCACGCATTTACGACGTATTATCATTGCATATCCTTATTTTCTCGAAAAAGATTTCACAAGTTATATTTTAATATTTCGGAATACACCCTAGACTATACAGAGAATTATACAAAATGCAAGTACCGATAAGCTATGATTATCATAGAATTTTATTTTGTTATCTTACAAGAATAAAACTCTTTTTTTAAAATTTAAACGACTTGTTAAAATGTTGCAATTAGTAAGAAGATATGCTAAAAATTTCTATAATTTTTTAATAACAGTGAATTTTAATTCAGGAGATAAAGATGCGTGAACGCGTTGTTGTCACAGGAATGGCAACTTTAAACCCATTAGGCAATGATCTTGAGAGCTCTTTCCAAGCTTTAATTGAAGGTAAGTCCGGTATTGCTCCGATTACCTTGTTTGACGCTTCAGAGTTTGATTCTAAAATCGCAGGTGAAGTAAAAAACTTCAATCCGGAAGACTATATGCCGGCTAAACAAGCTAAGCGTATGGATAGATTTGTTCAACTTTCTGTTGCAGCTTCAACAATGCTTTTACCTCATGCAAACTTTGAAATAAATGAAAGCAATGCCGAAGATGTTAGCGTAATGCTTGGCGTAGGACTTGGCGGACTTGGCACAATTGAAACTTTCCACAGTAAACTTGTTCAATCAGGTCCTTCAAAAGTTTCACCTTTCTATATTCCAATGCTTATTTCAAACATGTCACCAGGGCAAGTATCAATCTTCACAGGTGCAAAAGGTTGCAACGTAGTTATGACTTCTGCTTGTGCTTCCGGTACTCATGCTATTGGTTATGCAGCTGCTGAAATTATGCTCGGACGTGCTAAAGCTGTTATCACAGGTGGAGCTGAATCAACAATCACTCCTATGGGTATTTCCGGCTTTACAGCTCTAAAAGCTCTTTCAACACAAAATAACGATAACCCTGAAATTGCTTCTCGTCCATTCGATGGTGCAAGAGACGGCTTCGTTATGGGTGAAGGCGCAGGTTTCCTTATGCTTGAAAGCCTTACATCAGCTAAAGAACGTGGCGCAACTATCTATGCTGAACTTGTTGGATTCGGTGCTTCCGGTGATGCTTATCACATGACAGCTCCTCACGAATCAGGTTCAGGTATGAAGCAAGCTATGGCAAGCGCAATTAAAGATGCTGGTTTAAAACCATCTGATATCACTTGCATGAACGCTCACGGAACTTCAACTCCATTAAACGATAAAACAGAAACCAAAGCTATCAAAGATCTCTTTGGTGAACATGCTTACAATATCGCAATTTCTGCAAACAAGTCACAAGTAGGTCACTTATTAGGTGCGGCTGGTGCTGTTGAAGCTATCTTCTCGGTTATGACTCTTCATACAGGTATTGTTCCGGGAACACTCAATAATACTAACCCTGACCCTGACTGTGACTTAAACTATATGTCAAGCGGTGCACAAAAATTAGATCCTGAATATGTACTTTCAACTTCTTATGGCTTTGGTGGTACAAACGCAGCTTTAGTTTTCAAAAAATACGCGGAATAATTTTTCCTTTAAATTTCAACTCACATAATAGGTACTTAGATGGACGATCTTATTTTACAAGATAAAGCTATTGCAGATGCTATCTTCCTAGAAAGCAATAGACAAATGTCAAACCTTGAACTTATTGCCTCAGAAAACATCGTTTCACCGGCTGTACGTCAAGCACAAGGCTCTATTTTAACCAATAAATACGCTGAAGGTTACCCTAGCAAAAGATACTACGGCGGTTGTGAATTTGTTGATATCGTTGAAGATTTAGCAATTAACCGTGCATGTGAAATCTTTGATTGTAACTATGCTAACGTGCAACCTCATGCAGGTTCACAAGCAAATATGGCTGCTTATCTTGCATATCTTAAACCGGGTGATACCGTTTTAGGTATGGATTTATCACACGGCGGTCACCTTACACATGGTAGCCCGGTAAACTTTTCCGGTAAACTTTTCAATATCGTATCTTACGGTGTAGATAAAGAAACCGGTAAAATCAATTACGACACAGTGCGCAAATTGGCTCATGCACATCGCCCTAACATGATTGTTGCAGGTGCTTCTGCCTACTCACGTACAATTGACTTTGCTAAATTTAGAGAAATCGCTGATGAAGTAAATGCTAAACTCTTTGTTGATATGGCTCACATCGCCGGACTTGTAGCAGCAGGACTTCACCCATCTCCACTTCCTTATGCGCACATTGTAACTACCACAACTCACAAAACATTACGTGGACCTCGTGGTGGTATGATTTTAGCAAATGTTGCTGAAGGTGATACACTTGGAAAAACATTGAATAGTCAAATATTCCCTGGTATTCAAGGTGGACCTTTAATGCACGTAATAGCTGCTAAAGCTGTTGCGTTTGGTGAAGTGTTACAGCCTCAGTATAAAGTATATCAACAACAAGTTATTGATAATGCTCAAACATTGGCTTCATCATTAGTTAGTGCAGGGTTCAACCTTGTTTCAGGTGGAACTGATAACCATCTAATGCTTATTGACCTCACTAATAAAGATATCACCGGTAAAGCAGCTGAACATGCTCTTGATATGGCTGGTATCACAGTAAATAAAAATACTGTTCCTTTTGAAACCCGTTCACCTTTCGTGACTTCAGGTATAAGACTTGGAACAGCAGCGCTTACTACTCGTGGCATGAAAACCCAAGATATGGAAAAAGTTGCTGAATTCATCGTTTCAAGTTTAGCAAATGTTGAAAATGAAACAAAATTGAAAGAAATCCGTAAAGAAGTAACTTCATTTGCGCTTTCTTTCCCTCTCTTCAAAAACTAGAATGGAGATGTAAGAGTCTAGGTTAGTTAGAGAAATTTCTAAAATATTACTTTTCTAACCTATTCTCTTGCTATAATTATTTATGAGACCAACTTGGCAAGACTATTTTCTTCAAATTACTTATACCGTTGCTCAACGTTCCACTTGTTTACGTCGCAAAGTGGGCGCAATAGCTGTTCTAGATAATCGTATTCTTGCAACAGGATATAACGGCACTCCACAAGGTATTACTCACTGTGCCTCAACAGGATGCCTTAGAATTAAAGAAAATGTGCCCTCAGGTGAAAGACATGAAATATGTCGTGGTCTTCATGCTGAACAAAATGTAATAATACAGGCAGCACAAAGTGGCGTATCTCTTAAAGATTCAACTCTTTACTGCACCACTCAACCATGCATTATCTGTACAAAAATGCTTATAAATTCCGGCATAAAAGAGATTTTCTATACAAATCCTTATCACGATGCCTTAGCCCTTGAAATGCTTGAAGAAGCTAAAATACCTCATACCTTGCTTGAATATAATCCCATGACAAATTTTGAACTGCAATAGTGTTATTTACTTTGCCACAGCCACTATAAAAAAGAAGAGAAAGTATGAATAATCAAGAGCTTTATACACATGCTATGGCAAAAGCCTTGCAACTAGCCGCTCATGGAAAATATAAAACTGCACCTAACCCTTGCGTTGGCGCTGTTCTTATTAAAGACGATGTTATCGTAGCCGGTGGATATCACGCAATTTATGGCGCTGATCATGCAGAAGTTTCATGCATAAAAAATGCTAATACAAAAGGGATTGATACTAAAGGTACTACCCTAGTAGTGACGCTTGAACCATGTAATCATCATGGAAAAACCCCTCCTTGTACAGATGCTATTTTAGCGGCAGGTATAACAAAAGTTATTATAGGCATGCGTGATATAAATCCAAAAGCAAGCGGTGGAATTGAATATTTACAATCTCAAGGAGTTGAAGTAATTGTAGGCGTGCTTGAAGAAAAATGCCAAGCTCTTCTTGAAGATTTTAAAATCTGGGTAAAGCATAAACGCCCGTATACAATATTAAAAATGGGAACTACTCTTGATGGAAAAATTGCTACTCAAGAGGGCAAATCAAAATATATCACTGGTGTCGGCTCAAGAGAAGAAGTTGCTAATTTACGAGCAAATTTTGGTATTGCAAATGGTATTATTCTTATTGGTGGCGAAACATTTCTAAAGGATAATCCAAAACTTACAGCAAGAGAAGTTGACTGCGCTAAACAACCACGTGCCGCCGTTATCAGCACAACTATCACCCATAGTCAAACCTCATATCTTTTAAAAGAAAGAGCAAGCGAAACAATTTTCTTTACTACCCACGCGCAAGCAGCTTCACCAAATGCTGCAAAACTTCGTGCGTGCGGAGTTACAATTTATGGTGTAGATAGCGGAAAAAATTCTAATAAATTAGATCTCGATAAAATATTCTCTATTCTTTATACCGAAGAAAAATGCCCTTATATTCTCTGCGAAGGTGGCGCAACACTTGCCTTTGCACTTCTGGAATCTAAACTTGTTGATGAATATAGGCAATATATTGCACCACTAGTTTTTGCTGATAAAAATGCTAAAAATGTGTTTGAAGGAAATGAACTTGATGAGATTTCATCAGCCTTTAAACTAAAACTCAAATCTTCTAGAGTGTTAGATGATGATATAGAACTTATCTATACCCCTTTACAAACAGTTTAAAATAACTATATAAAATTATGTTCACAGGAATTATACAAACACAAGCTCAAGTTTCAAGCATTGAAAAAAAGAGCACCGAAGCACGCTTCACTTTCAATCCGCTGATTATGTTTGATAATTTAGTCATTGGAGAGTCTATTGCCGTGAATGGAGTTTGTTTGACCGTAGAAAGTTTTACAGGTCAATCTTTCTCAGCTTACGCATCTACCCAAACTCTTGAATTAACAAATTTAGGAGATTTGCGTATTGGAAGTATCGTCAATCTTGAGCGGGCACTTGCGCTTGGTGATAGATTTGGCGGGCATATAGTATCAGGTCATGTTGATTGCACAATAAAACTTCTTAGCGTTGAAGAAAAGCTTTCATCTAAAATCTGTACTTTGGAGCTTAAAGATGAAATGCAAGGCTATGTTATTCCTCAAGGGTCTGTATGTCTTGATGGTATTAGCCTTACTGTTACAACAGTGACATCTAACACTTTTTCCGTAAATATTATTCCGGAAACTTGGAAAGAAACTACTGTTGTGCGTTGGAATGTTGGGTCTGATATTAATTTCGAGAGCGATATTATTGGAAAATATGTCCATTCTCAAACTCGTGCTTACACGAATCAAACAAAAGAATCTAAACTCACTGAAGCATACCTTAAAGATTTAGGTTTTTAATTTTTTACCACTATATTAAGGATACATTATGATTTGTTCAATCGAAGAAGCTTTAGAACATATAAAACAAGGGAAAATGTATATTTTAGTTGATGATGAAGATCGCGAAAATGAAGGCGATTTAACCATCGCAGCAGAATTTGCTACTCCTGAAGCTATCAACTTTATGGCAAAATATGGTCGTGGACTCATCTGCCTTCCTATGTCACCGGAGTATTGTGACAAAATTGACTTACCTCTAATGACAGCAAGAAATGGTTCACGTTTCGGCACAAACTTCACACTCTCTATTGAAGCTCGTGAAGGTGTTACCACAGGTATTTCTGCCGCTGATAGAGCAACAACAATCGCAGCTGCAATAGCTGATGATGTAAAACCGGCTGATATTGTAACTCCCGGTCATATATTCCCACTCCGCGCACAAAGCGGCGGTGTTCTTACAAGAGCAGGACAAACAGAAGGCAGTGTTGAACTTTCAACATTGGCAGGACTTAAACCAGCTGCTGTTATCTGTGAAATCCTCAATGAAGACGGTACAATGGCTCGCATGCCTGACCTTGAAATCTTCGCTAAAGAACATAATCTTCCAATCGTAACTATTCGTGATCTTATTCGTTATCGTATGAACAAAGGTCAAGTAGCTGTAAAACGTGTTGCAGAAGCAAAAATGCCTACTGCTCACGGCGATTTCCAAATTATGGCTTATGAAAATGAATACGATGGAAAAACTCATATCGCACTTGTAAAAGGTGATGTTTCTACCGATGAGCCTGTGCTTACACGTGTTCACAGTGAATGCCTTACAGGCGATGTTCTTGGCTCACTCCGTTGCGATTGCGGTAATCAGTTAACTTCAGCAATGCAAGCAATCGAAAAAGAAGGGCGTGGAATCATTCTTTATATGCGACAAGAAGGACGCGGAATTGGTCTTGCTAATAAAATCAAAGCCTATGCTCTCCAAGATGAAGGCTACGACACCGTTGAAGCAAATAATAAACTCGGCTTTAAAGCTGATTTAAGAGACTACGGTATAGGCGCACAAATTCTAGTAGATTTAGGTGCAAAGAAATTGAAAATCCTTACAAATAATCCTAAAAAAATCATTGGATTAGAAGGATATGGAATTGAAGTAGTTGAACGTGTTGCAATTGAAACACAACCATCAGAACAAAATCTAAGCTACTTGCAAACCAAGAAAGAAAAACTTGGTCATATGTTGGATAAAGCCTAACATTAAAAGGAAAATTAATGTCAGAATTTAAATTGCAAGAAAAAACTCTCGGTCAATTATTGAGAGAAACTGCTCTACTATATCCCGATCAAGATGCCGTTATAAACTACGAAAAAGAAATACGCCTTACTTGGAAAGAGTTTGACGAATCAGTAGACAAGCTTGCAAAAGGGCTTATGGCTCTTGGCATAAAAAAAGGTGAAAAAATAGCTATTTGGGCTACCAATGTTCCTTACTGGGCTACTTTCATGTTTGCATCAGCAAGAATAGGTGCTATTTTACTCACCGTAAATACTTCTTATCGTGATAGTGAACTGAAGTATCTTTTACACCAATCTAATACAGAAAACCTCTGTATTATTGATGGCTTGCGAGATCATGATTATGTTTCAACCATATATTCAGTTCTTCCGGAGCTAAAAACACAACCACGTTCAGAAATTCACTCTGAAGAATTACCAGACTTCAAAAGGCTTATTTTCTTAGGAGAAGAAAAACATCGTGGTATGTTTTCTATTGATGAAGTTGTATCTATGCATAGTCAAGTGAGTGATGAAGAATATCAAGCTCGTCAAGACTCCCTTTCACCAAGCGATATTATAAATATGCAGTATACCTCGGGAACTACCGGTTTCCCTAAAGGTGTAATGCTTACACATACAAGCATTCTAAATAATGGTTACTGGATTGGAGTAGGACAAAAACTTACTTCTAAAGATAAAGTTTGTATTCCTGTACCTCTCTTCCATTGTTTTGGTTGTGTGCTTGGTCTTATGGCTTGTGTAAGCCATGGCGCAACAATGGTTATCATTGAAGCTTTCAACCCTGTGCACGTTATGAGCGCAGTTGACCAAGAAAAATGTACATCTCTCTACGGTGTACCAAGTATGTTCCTTTCAATTTTAGAGCATAGATTATTCAATAAATTCAACTACTCATCATTGCGTACAGGCATTATGGCAGGCGCAGTTTGCCCTGAACCGCTTATGTTACGAGTTTTTGAAGAACTAAATATGCGTGAGGTTACTATCTGTTACGGGCTTACCGAGGGTTCGCCTGTAATGAATATGACTACGACTAACGAAACTTTAGAAAATCGTTGTCGAACAGTTGGTAAACCACTTCCGGGTATTGAAGTTGAAGTTTTTGACCCTGAAACCAATCAAATTCTTCCTCCAAATGTTGCTGGTGAGGTTCGTTGTCGTGGCTACAACGTAATGGAAGGTTATTATAACATGCCAGAAGCTACCGCCTCTGCTGTTGATTCTGACGGTTGGCTACACACCGGTGACTTAGGTATTATAGATAATAACAAATATCTACGCATTACCGGACGCATAAAAGATATGATTATCCGTGGTGGAGAAAATATCTATCCTCGTGAAATTGAAGAATATCTTTTGAAAATGTCGCAGATTCATGATGTACAAATCATAGGTATTCCATCACGAAAATACGGCGAAGATATATGTGCTTTCATCATTCCTAAAGCAGATGCAGAAGTTCGACCGGAAGATATACGTGATTTTTGTCGTGGTCAAATAGCATGGCATAAAATTCCACGTCATATAACAATTGTTGATACATTCCCGATGACTGCATCAGGAAAAATTCAAAAATACAAGCTACGTGAAGCAGCCGCAAGTCTATATTCGCACTTAGCGTAAGAGTTTAAAAGCATTTTTGCCTTCGGCGACCAAAGGGGATAATCCCCTTTGGAAACCCTATTTATTTTTTCCTCGTTCCTCGGAAAAAATGAAATAGCTTTTCAAAACAATTATTTCCTATATCCTCAAAGTAAGAAAGCCTATTCTAGAATGTTATAGGGGAAATATTTAATTAAAAAAATCTTTCTTTACTCAGATAATATATGAGCTAAAGAAAGATTTTTTAATTTTTAGGCTTGAGTTATGGCTAAACTCACCGCCACTTTTAAACTAAAAAATCACCACTGAATTATATGCGGTGAAATTAAAAAGTTTTTTTGAAGGAAGGGGGAGAGAACTCGTTCTACGTTTGAGAGGGGGAAACCTTAGCTTTTTGTTCACAAAAAGTATGGTTTCCCCCTCTCAAGAAATAATCTAAATTATAAAATCTTATTCTACTGGTCTGTGTTTGATATTTACACCATTTACGAGGAAGTAGGTATGCTCTGCTATATTCACCGCACGCCCTGCAACACGTTCAAGAGCACGAGTGATAAGGATATAGTGCATTGCAAGCCAACCATCAAGAGTTTTATTTGCTGTACTGCTGATGTAATAATCAATACATTTTACAACTAATGAAATGACTTCATCTTTTTGAACACGTAGGGTTACTGCAAGGTCAGTATTTTTATCTCTGAATGATACTAAACTTTCTTCAAGCATGTATTGTGATAAATTTGCAAGTTCAAGTAAGCATTCAGGAATGATTAGTCCTTTTTGTTCTTGCATAAGAAGTATACGAGCAGAAATATTTGAAGCTTCATCACCTATTCTTTCAAGCTCGCTCACCATACGTATTGCGCTTACTAGAAGACGTAGGTCACTTGCAACCGGTTGAGTTCTTGCTAGAATACTGAGTGAAGAGTGATCGATTTCAACTTCTAACTCATCAATTTCTTTATCGCCATCAATTACTTTTTCAGCAAGTTCATAATCTAAATTTTCTAGTGCTTTGCATGTATTATCGAAAGATTGTTGAGTTTTAGCACCCATAAAAAGCAAACGAGTACGAAGATCATCAATAAGAATATGAACGTGGTTTTCAATATGTTTGTTAATAGTTTCCATATGTAATCCTTTAATATAATTTAAAATCAGAATTTTTAAAAAGGCTGTTTTAGGATTATTCCTAACCAAAACGTCCTGTAATATAATCTTCTGTTTGCTTTAGGCTTGGGGTTGTAAAGAGAATATTTGTTGGTGAATATTCAATAAGTTTACCCATATAGAAAAATGCAGTTTGATCAGATACACGCGCTGCTTGTTGCATGTTATGAGTAACGATGATAATTGTCAATTGCGACTTCAACTCGTGGATAGATTCCTCGATATGTTGAGTTGCTATAGGGTCAAGCGCAGATGCAGGTTCGTCCATAAGAAGAACTTCCGGTTCAACTGCTAATGCTCTTGCAATACAAAGACGCTGTTGTTGACCGCCTGAAAGACCAAGCGCAGATGTATTTAGTCTATCTTTCACTTCATTGAATAAAGCGGCACGTTTAAGGCTTGCTTCAACTTTTTCAGCTATATAGGTTTCGTCTTTGATACCATTCACACGTAAACCATAAGCTACGTTTTCAAAAATAGTTTTAGGAAATGGGTTTGGCTTTTGGAAAACCATACCAACTCTACGACGAAGATCAACGCTATCTTTATTCTCAAGGATTGATTCGCCATCGAGTAGAATTTTTCCTTCAACACGAGTACCTATAATCAAGTCGTTCATTCTGTTGAGGCAACGTAAAAATGTTGACTTACCACAACCGGAAGGTCCAATTAAAGCTGTTACTTTTTTATCATAAAAATCTAAATTTATAT
Source organism: uncultured Desulfovibrionaceae bacterium (assembly GCA_964369185.1). Classification (GTDB taxonomy): domain Bacteria; phylum Desulfobacterota; class Desulfovibrionia; order Desulfovibrionales; family Desulfovibrionaceae; genus CAYJAZ01. Next base: position 85,195 of record CAYJEN010000001.1, on the reverse strand, counting down.
CATATAAAGCTTGTGAGCTTCCGTAAAAAAAGTCAAGGTTTTTTGCTTGGATTTTAATTTGTTCTGACATGAAAACTCCTGTACTCAATGGTACTATTTGTATAGTGGCAAGTTGAAACGAATTGTCGCACCAACAAGGTTAGTTGTTTCTACTAAGGCAGGCGCATGGAAAAGCGCGTGTATTGTTCCGTGGAATTTTTCTACTATGTGCTTACAAAGTGATAAACCCAAACCGGTTGATATTGTACCATTACTTGTTCTGTGTTTTTCTACACGATAAAAACGTTCAAACACACGAACTAAATCATCTTGAGGAATACCCACACCAAAATCTTGCACAAAAATACTGCATTGCTCGTTATCAATAGAGCTATGAACTATTATTGATGAGTTTTCAGGAGCATAACGAATAGCATTTTCTATAAGATTTCTAAATACTTGACTAAGTCTATCTGAATCAATTGCAAGTTCAACATTCATATCGAGTTGATTTACTAAAGTAAGATTTTTCTTATCAATCATTGGCTTACATTCTTCAATAGCCATATTGAAAGGTTGCTCTATGCTTGTATGAACAATTTCTTGCGTATCATCGCTTTCTACCATTGAAAGAGCGAGTAAATCATTTACTATTCTATCAAGATGTCTAGCATTTTTCATTATTATCTGTGTGAAACGCTGAGCACTTTCTTTTTCAATATTTTTTTCATCAAACACGCCATTTAATGTTTCGGCATATCCTTGAATTGCAGTTAGTGGAGTGCGGAGTTCATGCGATACATTTGCAATCAAGTCACGTTTAATTTCAACAAGTTTAGCAAGTTGTGTAATATCGTGAAAAACTGTAACAAGTTGAATTTCCGGTTTTAGTTCATCATCAATTTTAGCTTTAGTTGCATTGATTTGGAATACTTTTCCGCCAAATTGCATTTGCACCGTATGGAAGTTTCCTTCTTCATTAAGTGCTGCTTGTAAGAATTGTTCAAGTTCAGGACTATTGAAGATTTCTAACGAACGTTTTCCGAAGTATAATTCTAATTCTTTTGAAAAGTTATCAGGCAATATTTCTTTGAACACCGGATTGATTGATAGAATTTGCCCACGTTCATCAAGAACCATAACTCCGGCATTGATGCTATTGAGCACACTTTCAAGTTCAATTTTTTGTGTATTAATCAATTTTAGTTGTTTATTTACTCTGCTTGCCATTTGTGAGACAGCATAAGATAAATCTTTGAATTCCGGTCTCATTGGAAGTGCTGTATTACTTTGAGTATCGCCATTTGCTGTAGATTCAACTACAACTTTGATTTCATTCATAGAGTTCTTCCAACGCTTGAAGAAAATTTGAGTGAGTACAACTGCGGCAATAAATATCAATGTAAATGTTGCAAATAGTGCAACACCTAAACTTTGAACTCTATCGAAAATACCTTCCATAGGAACAGCTAAACGTACATAACCTTCAGGAGTATTTTTAGTTGCTTCTACTTTTTCAGCAATATAAATCATATCTAGACCGATTGATGCGCTTGAACGAGTTGCTGAGCCTTTTTCATATTCTTTTGCAGTTAGCACTTCTTGTCTTGTTGCATGATTTTCAAGTTTTTGTAGTTCACTGTCAGGCACACGAGAATCAAATACAACCTCACCATTTTCTTTGATGAAAGTTACTCGTATTTCTTTTGATGCGGATTCACGCAAAGTATTGAATGCAGATTCTTCTGATATTTCAGCTTTATCTATAAATAGTTCAGACAAAAGCTTTAGTTCTCTCGCACTTGCAGAGCGAATATCTTCAGCTATTGAATCATGAAGTGTTTGCCAACTTATTCCAAAAGGAATAATAAGTCCAATTACAAAAATAATGGAGAATGATAATAATAGTCTACGTCTCATAATTAGTGCTTTTTATTTTGTAAGCGGTCACGAATGATAATCGCTATAAGGTTCATACCCAATACCAAAATCAACAAGATTAAGGCTGTTCCATACTGTAAAGGACGAGTTTTTTCAATTTCTGTACCGGCAGTTGCAAGCACATACATATGATACGGCAAAGCCATTACTGATGAAAATACAGAATCCGGCATTTTTGCTGTATAAAAAACTGCTGATGTAAACATAATCGCCGCTGTTTCGCCTGCCGCACGTGCTAAACCTAAAATAGCACCTGTAAGCATTCCGGGAAAAGCTGATGGTAACACAACTCTTGCAATTGTTTGAGATTTTGTTGCGCCAAGTGCAAGGCTTGATTCACGCCAAGCATCGGGAACTTGTCTCAAAGCTTCTTCTGCTGTACTGATAATCATTGGCAGAGTCAAAACTGCTAAAGTACAAACACCTGCAAGAATACTAACACCCATTTTAAGGTAAGTTACAAAAAAAGCAAGTCCAAATAATCCGAATACAACTGATGGAACACCAGCAAGATTATTCACGCCAAGACGTATATATCTTGCAAATGGTGAACGTGAACCGTATTCATTAAGCCATACCGCAGATGCTACACCAATCGGGAATGCAATAAGCATTGAACCAAATGATAAAATTGCTGTTCCCACGATACATGGAAGAATGCCACCTTCAGTCATCATTTTACGCGGAGACTCTGAAATAAATTCCCAACTTAATGCAGGAAAACCATTTATAACCAAGAATGCACAAATACCTACAAGTGCAAGTACGTTTACACCGGCTGCAAGTCTTAGCATGCCAAACATAAATGCTTGTTTCTTATAACGATATGCCGGATCCGGCATTTTACTAATTGGAGCTGTTGACATAATTTTTCCTTTTATAATCCTGAAGAACCGACTTGTTTATGCTTTTCAGTAATTCTAAAAGCTATAAAGTTGAAGCAGAATGTAAATGCAAAAAGTACTAGACCAATAGCAAATAAAGCTAAGTAATGGTCAGAAAAATAAGGAGCTTCCGCCATTTCTGCCGCAATTGATGCCGGCATAGGGCGAACAGGATCGAACAAAGAATCAGGAATCATTGCTGCACCACCTGCCACCATGAGAACAACCATTGTTTCACCAATTGCACGGCTCATTCCAAGCATAACGCCTGTTCCGATACCTGATAATGCTGATGGAATAACAACATGAATAAGTGTTTCCCACTGGGTTGCGCCAAGTGCAAGGCTTGCTTCACGTAATGCACGTGGAACTGAGTGCATAGCATCTTCTGCAATACTACAAATTGTAGGTACACTCATAAATGCAAGCATAAGCGATGCGTTAAAAAGATTCAAACCTGTTGCAATTCCGAATGTTTCTTGTAAAAATGGAGCTACAATTACCATACCAAAAAAACCAATAACAACTGATGGCAATGCAGCAAGTAGTTCAACAAAAGGTTTAATTATTCTACGAGTTTTTGAATGTGCAATTTCAGCTAAATATGCTGCGGTAAAAACTCCAAGAGGTACTGCTATAAGACATGAAATTATCGTAACAATAAGAGACGCGATGATTAAAGGGAAAATTCCAAAATCTGCCGGTGAATGGGTTGGGTACCAGTAAAGTCCAAACAAAAAGTCTGTTACAGGGTAAGTTTTGAAAAGTGGCAAGCTATTTGCCAACAAAAATAGACAAATACCGCATAGTGATAATAATGCTATCCATGCAACACTTGTCAAAGAGAATTTCACTACAAATTCTTTAAATAGTCGTTTTGTCCACATACTGTTCTCATAGTTATTAAGTTTTTTTTGTCTTCAACAGTTTTTGTCTCCGACGGGCAAAGGGAACTTTTCCCTTTGCAAACCCCTTTTATTTTTTTCTCGTTCCTCGAAAAAAATGAAAAAGGTTTTTCAAAAAATCTCTTTCCTTTTTCGTCAAAGCAAAGAAATCTACTTGAAGCTTAAGAAAACTACAAGAATGTTCTTGTAAAAGTAATTCCGTTCTTATCAAAAAAAGGGGAAATGCTGTTTTTGCATTCCCCCTTTCATTATCATTCAATTATTATTTGAAAGGGATAAAGCCAACTTCTTTCACGTATTTTTGACCTTCAGGTGAAAGTGCATAATCCATGAAACCTTTCACATCACCAGCAGGAGCGCCGTTTGTGTAGAGCCATAATTCACGAGCTAAAGGCCATGATTTATTCAATGCTGTTTCAGGAGTTGCTTCTAAACCACCAACTTTAGTAGCTTTTACATCATCATTAAGGTAACCGTAACCAATGTAACCAATTGCATTAGGGTTTTTAGAAAGAGCTTGAACTACAGCACCGTTAGAAGCTTGTAATAATGCACCTGGCATTACTCTTTCGCCTTTCATAACAAAGTGTTCCCAAGTTTCGTATGTACCTGAAGAAGTATCACGTGAAACTACAACGATTTCGCCGTCTTTTCCGCCAACTTCGCTCCAGTTTTCGATTTTACCTGTGTAGATATCTCTAAGTTGTTCTAAAGATAAATCTGCAACTGGGTTGCTTGGGTGAACTACAGGAACAAGAGCATCAAGACCTACTGCAAATGCGTGAGGTTCAACACCATTCTTTTTAGCTTTTTCAACTTCAGAGTCTTTAATTTGACGTGAAGCCATAGCAATATCAGTTAGGTTATCGATAAGAGCTTTTACGCCATTACCTGAACCACCGCCAGATAAAGAAATATTTACAGATGGATTAGCTTCCATGTAAGCTTCGCCAACTTTTTGAACTACTGGAAGAACTGTGGTTGAACCGTTGATAACGATGTCACCTGCTACTGCGCTGCTTACGAAAAGCACTGATGCAACTACTGCTGTAAAGAATGATTTTAACATGATGTCTCCAAAATTTTTTGTGATCTTTTTTAGTACGAATCGCTTCGTTGAATGCACAATAGAAACTTAATGTTACAGTTATGTTACGGCAATGTGTTAATTAGGTTACATTAACGACTTTTATACTATCTATTCAATTTTATTTATTATTTTATTTTTATCTTTTTAGAATAAAATACAATTGTCACACGTTTGTAACAATAAAAAAGCATAAAAATACTCTAACTTCTCCAAAAAGACGGTAAGAAGAGTAAGAAGATTGTGAAAATTTCTAGTCTACCAATGAGCATAAGAATACAAAGCATATACTTAATCGCAGGTTCAAAGAAGCCGAAATTTTCTGTAGGTCCAATAAGTCCAAAGCCCGGACCTGTATTTGAAAAAGCTGAAATTGATGCTGAATATGATGTTGTAAAGTCATATCCAAAAGCAGTTATAAAAAGTCCGCCAATAAAAATCAAAACAAGATAAATAATAATAAATGCAGTTACACCATTTAGAATGTCAGATGAAACTGATTTAGAATCGAGCTTAATATCGTTCACAACTCTAGGATGAAGAATACGTTGAAGCTCTTTTTTAGTAATTTTTTGAAGAAGCGCAAAGCGCATAACCTTTATTCCGCCACCGGTTGAGCCGGCACAAGCACCCATTATCATAACAAATAGGATTAGTGATTGAGTAATTAAAGGCCAAACTTCATAATCAGCAGTAGCAAAACCTGTACTGGTGCAGATACTTACAATCTGGAAGAAGGCGGTACGAATTGCGTATTCAACGCCGGATTCCGTATTCATAAAATAAAGATATGCCGCAGTTATTAAAGAACAAATAACTGTGATATATAAATATATTTTAAATTCTGTATTCTTTGTAAAAGCTTGAATTTTACCACTAAAAAGTAGTTTATAATGCAAGGTAAAGTTCACACCTGCTAAAAACATAAATATGGTAATAACCCATTGTATATATGGAGAATAGTTCGTTACAGATGCATTTTGAGTTGAAAAACCCCCCGTTGCAACCGTTGCAAATGTGTGTGCTAAAGAATCAAACCACGACATTCCGCCAAACATCAAAAGAATAAACTGTACTACTGTAAATAAAAAGTAAACAATCCAAAGATATAAAGCTGTATCGTGTATACGTGGCATAAGTTTATCTACTTGAGGCCCTGTAACTTCTGCTTTATACAATTGCATTCCACCCATGCCAAGCATTGGCAAAATTGCAAGAGTAAGCACAATAATACCCATTCCGCCAAGCCAGTGAGTTAAAGCTCTCCACATAAGAATGCCTTTTGGTAACGCTTCAATATCACTAAGAATGCTTGCACCTGTTGTTGTGAAGCCGGAAATGGATTCAAATAATGCGTCCGCAAAAATAAAGTTACCGTTAAGCAAATAAGGAAGAGCTCCTGCAACTCCTGCCATTATCCAGCAAGATGCTACAATTACAATACTTTCCTTATTTGATAAGGTAACTTCATTTTGTGGTCTAAATATATATCCAAATAGACTGCCAACTCCCAGTAAAATCCCTGCAGAGCTGAGCAGAGGGCGTAAACTTTCATCATAAAACCATGCAGTGAAAAGCGGAAGCACCATTGTGCAACCTAAACCAAATAACAACATAGATAATATAAAGAAAAGTGTACGGATATGCATATTAATGTAAGTGACAAGCTATAAAAGTATTATCTACTTTCTTAATTTGTGGAATTTCTTGTGAACAAATAGGTTTCGCATATTTACATCTACCATGGAATACACAACCGCTAGGAAGATTAATAGGAGTTGGTACTTCACCTTCTAGTCTAATACGGTCTTTAGGGTCAATTCCGAAATTTGGAATAGCTGACAATAAAGCTTGTGTATACGGATGCTTAGGATTATTAAATAATTCTTCAGCCGGTGCAAGTTCGCAAAGTGAACCAAGATACATAACTGCAACACGTGATGATATATGCTCAACAACTGATAAATCGTGAGAAATAAACAAGTATGTAAGCTTGCGTTTTTCTTGCAAATCCATCATAAGGTTTAGAACCTGTGCTTGAATAGAAACGTCAAGCGCAGAAATAGGTTCATCAGCTACGATAAATTCAGGGTCAACCACAAGCGCACGCGCTAAAGAAATACGCTGTCTTTGTCCGCCTGAAAATTCATGAGGGAATCTATTCGCCCAAGCAGGTGCAATACCAACTTGTTCCATAACTTCAAATACTTTCGCTTCAACATCTTTAGTTGACATTTGCGGATTATGGAAACGAACAGGCTCTTCAAGAATAGTTTTTACTTTCATACGTGGATTTAAAGAGGCATAAGGATCTTGGAAAACCATTTGCATTTTTTTACGGAATGGAAGCATTTCTTTATCATTGAGTTTTTCAATGTGCTGACCACGATAAATAATTTCACCGCTGTTTGGCTTATAAAGACGGATAACTGTACGAGCAAGCGTACTTTTACCACAACCAGATTCACCAACAACTGACAAAGTTTCACCTTCTTCAATATCAAGAGAAACAGAGTTTACCGCATGAACAACAGTTTTTTTACGCTTAAAGCCTTCTTTAGTAAGCTTTAGCTGATCAAGAAAACCACCTGATATATCAAAGTGCTTAACAACATTATTTAATTGGAGTAAAGGAGTATTCATAGTGTACCTTTAGCTTATTTAATTGGGAAGTGACACGCAACAAAATGTTGAGGTGCTACTTCTGTAAGTTCCGGACGTTTGTCAATACAAACTTGTTGACATGCTTCACAACGTGGATGGAATGGGCAGCCACTTGGAATAGCTGTAAGTGAAGGCATTACCCCCGGAATTTGGTTCAATCTTTGACGTACACCGGCTTTACCATAGATTTTTCCTTGCGGAAGTGCTGCAAGTAAACCTTTTGTATAGTAATGCGCAGCTTTTTCAATCATATCAGCTGTATTTGCTGTTTCTACAACACGCCCTGCATACATAACCGCAATTCTTTGTGTTACTTGTGATACCACGCCCAAATCGTGAGTAATAAGGATAAGCCCCATATTTCTCTTTGTGCAAAGTTCAAGCAAAAGTTCCATAATTTCTGCTTGGATGGTAACGTCAAGAGCTGTTGTCGGTTCATCAGCGATAATAAGCTGTGGGTCGGTCAAAAGAGCAATCGCAATAACAACACGCTGACGCATACCGCCTGAAAGTTCGTGTGGGTATTGAGTAAGTCTACGTTCCGGTGAAGGAATATGTACACGTTTTAATCTGTCGATTGCAATTTCATTCGCTTCATTTTTACTCATTTTTCTATGAGCAAAAAGTGTTTCGCGCATTTGTTCACCAATTGTGAGCACAGGGTTTAGTGTCATCATTGGATCTTGGAAAATCATTGAAATCCTATCGCCACGGATTGAGCGTAAAGTTTTTTCCGGAGCTTTTACGATATCAAGTCCATCAAATAAAATAGAACCATTTGAAATGTAACCAGGTTTAGAAATAAGATTGATAAGAGAAAAACCTGTTACAGATTTACCGGCACCAGATTCGCCCACAAGTCCTAGTCTTTCACCTGCGTTTAATGAAAATGAAACATTATTAACAGCTTTAAGATTCATGTGACGAGTAGCAAATTCTACCGATAAATTATTTACTTCTAAAAGAGGGAAATCTTTAGTATTTGACATATTAACCTCTTAGTCTTTATAAATTTTTGGGTTTAGATAATCACGTAACCAGTCACCCAAGAGGTTAATGGAAAGAGAAAGCAAAACAAGTAAAATACCAGGGAATAATGTAATCCACCAGTAACCTGAGAAAAAGTAATCAAAGCCAGAACGAATAAGAGTTCCAAGCGATGGCTGAGTAACCGGCATTCCAAGACCAATAAATGATAAAGCCGCTTCTGTCATAACAGCTTGCGCAACTTGAAGTGTTGAAATAACAAGAATTGGAGTTAAGCAGTTAGGAAGAATATGACGGAACACAATTCTTACACTTGAAAAACCAACAACTCTAGCCGCTTCAACATATTCTTTTCTCTTTTCTGCAAGCACAGAACCACGCACTGTACGAGCCATTTTAGGCCATTCAGAGATTGCAATAACAAGAATAAGGAAAGGAACAGCAATTTTTTCATATCCACCAACACCAACAGCAGACATAATAACAGCTCCAAAAAAGATTGCTACCATGTATGATGAGAATGATAACTGAACATCTGCAAAACGCATAAGGAAGTTATCTAGTCTAGACGAGCCGTAACCTGCTGCAAGTCCTATAACAATTCCTAAGAAAATCTGTAAGATAACTGAACCAAAACCAATGATAAGAGAAACTCTCATACCATAAAGCATAGCTGAAAAAATATCACGGCCTTGATCGTCAGTCCCTAGAATAAATCTTGGATCAGAGCCTTCCATCCATACAGGAGGAAGTTCAGAATCCATAATTGATATTGTTGCGCCATCGTAAGGAGTGTGAGGAGCAATAATAGGTGCGCCAAAAGCTCCAACAAAAAGAATAATCAATATAATTGTACTAATTACAGCAACCCAATCCTTTGAAAAGGAATACCAAAAATCTGATGCTAAAAATTTCTTAAAATTTGACATTATTTTTTCCCTGCAATACGAATCATAGGGTTAACTAAACCGTAAATGATATCAACCAAAGTGTTTACGCCAACGAATATTACACCACAGAAAAGTAGATATGCAACAAGCATTGCTGTATCAGCTCTATGCACCGCAGAGATAAACATAAAGCCTAAGCCAGGCCACTGGAAAACACTTTCAGTTAGAATTGTAAAAGCAATCATTGTACCAATTTGAACACCACCCATTGTAATAACAGGTAAAAGTGCGTTTCTAAAAGCATGCTTCATAATGATATCATACTCTGAAACACCTTTTGCGCGTGCAAATTTTACATATTCAGTCTGCATTGCTTCAACCATTTCAGCTCTAATAAGTCTGATAAAAAGAGGAAGCATAATAATGGTTAAGCAGATTGTAGGCAGAATAATATGTCTGAAAGCGCCCCACGATAAGAGGTTAGACTCCCACCCGCCAATAAATGCTGTTGGTCCCCTACCATACGCAGGCAGCCAACCTAAATTAACAGAAAAATATAGAATAAAAGCGATAGCAATGAGGTATACAGGAATTGAAACACCTATAACTGATACAGCCATAATGAGTTTCGAGAAAACAGATTTTTGCTTCACAGCACAATAAACACCCGCAGGGATACAAATAACAATAATCAAAATAGTCGATAATATTGCAAGTTCCATAGTAGCAGGAGCTTTTTCTAAAATAATATCAAGCGCCGGTTTTCTATAAATATAAGAAGTACCAAAATCTCCTTGGGCAGCGTCTTGTAAAAATCTCCACCACTGAACAGGGATAGGGTCATTCAAGCCAAGCTCTTCCGCAACAGCTTCACGCTCTTCAACAGATACTGATACGCCAACCAGCTCGCGTACAGGATCACCAAAAGAGTACTTAATCCCAAAACCAATCATGCTTATAACTAGCAAAGCAAGAATAGCCTGGATTGCTCTTCGTACAATAAATGCAAACATTCAAACACCTCATCTATCTTTATCGAACGATATGTATAAGATTTTCTTACCAATTTACGTTCGTGCTCGAACCTTATACACTTTTTATCAATTTTTTGCAAGCTTGACACAAAAATTTATTTTTTTTAACCATTTTGTTATTTTTTCTCAAACTATTACAAAAGCTTTTAAAGCAAGAAGAGGAGAGGCTTACTTCCATAAAAGTACGTCTCTCCTCTTTATATATTTTTATACTAAGTTATTATTGTTGACCGGAAAGCGCAACATTTACAAGTAATGCTGTGTATCCCACATAAATCAACACCAATATAAGACCTTCAAATCTATTGATACGCCCAAGCTTTCCTTTAAACGTAGCACCAAAAAAGAAAAGAGAAAGTGTAAGAATACCCATAATAAGCATATCACGAGTAATAATTTCTATTGGTAAATCAAATGGATGAATAGAACCGGCTATACCTACAACAGCTAAAGTATTAAAGAAGTTAGAGCCAATTACGTTACCTAAAGCAATGTCATGTTCACCTTTACGTGCTGCTACTACTGATGATGCCAACTCAGGAAGTGAGGTTCCTATCGCAACAACTGTAAGTCCGATAATCATATCACTAATACCAAACAATTCAGCTATTTCAATAGCACCCCATACAAGTATACGTGAACTTACAATAAGAAGAACTAAACCAATTACAAGCCACATTATAGAAGTTTTTAGAGGAGTTTTTTCTTCTTCTTCAGTTTCAAAATCTCCACCTTTACCTTTTATTGCACCTATAATTGTCCATACCATAATAGCAATAAAAACAATAAGTAAGATGATAGCATCAATACGAGATAGATTTAAATCATATATTAAGAAAAGGGTTAGAGCTGTTACGGCTACTAATATAGGTAATTCTTTTGTCATAATTTTTTTATGAACAACAACAGGGCTAATAAGCGCTGTTACACCTAATATTAAAGCAATATTCGCAATGTTTGAACCATAGGCATTACCAAGAGCAATACCAGGATTTCCATCAACCGCCGCCAATGCAGAAACTAACATTTCCGGTGCAGATGTTCCAAAACCAACAATAACCATACCTATTATTAAAGGAGATATAGAAAAATATCGTGCAGTTCCGGCAGCTCCGTCAACAAATTTATCGGCGCTCCAAACTAAAAGCACAATACCTACAATTAATGCAATAGATGCTAATAACATATATAACCTCTTATTTTATTTTAGTTTATATATAAAAAAGTGAAGTGATTTAATAGTTTTAATCACCCTTAACTTTTTCTTCAAAAATCTATAGCACTCATTGAAAGAATACACAAGTGAACATTTTGTGATAATTTTTATTACTGAATATCTAATTCCTTTAAAGGCTATTGACTAATTTCATTTTCAGATTTAATATAGCACTTATAAATGAATTAAAAGTATCATAGTTTTCGGTTTTAAATATAAAATGAAAGCGAGAGAAATATATTATATGAAGGGAAAACTTTTTTACTTTATCGGACCATCAGGCGCCGGTAAAGACACCCTCCTCACTGAACTAAAAGGAAGAGTTAATCAATCAAATTTTGTTTTTGTACAAAGATACATTACTCGTGAACCATCTGTTGTATCAAAACAAGGGGTGAATGAAGATTATATCTACATATCAAAAGATGAATTTTTAGAAAAAGAAAAAGAAGGTTTCTTCTTAATGTCTTGGAGTAGTCACGAACATTTTTATGGCATTCCTAAATACGTTGAGAAAGAAATTGAAAAAGGAAAAAATGTTCTTGTAAATGGCTCGCGAGAATATCTTCCTCATGCAATCAAGCTTTACCCGCACATTGAACCTATTCTTATTGATGTAAATCATGATATTCTAAAGAAAAGACTCATCAGCCGTGGGCGAGAAAGTGGAAAACAACTGCAAGGCAGACTCAAAAGAATTAATATACCAATAAATCACAACTGCTTACGAGTTGATAACTCCGGTTCTATAGAAGATTCTGTAAATCAGTGCATGAAACTTCTAGGGATAAAGCTTTAGTACAGTTAGAAGTACACTTAAAAGAAATTAGCACTTATAAATACATTAATATACTACTCTGAAAAAGCTTGCATTTAATTTTGAATTAACATAGCCTACACCTATTCAAAATATTAACCTGCTATTAAAGGAGTAAATGTCATGGCTTTGTTCACTAAAGAAGATGCATTAAATTATCACTTGAACCCACGTCCGGGTAAACTTGAAGTTTTACCTGTGAAATCATGCGCTAACCAATTAGATTTATCACTTGCATATTCTCCTGGTGTGGCAGAGGCATGTATTGCAATTAAAGAAAACCCTGAAGATGCTGCAAAATATACAGGCAGAGCAAACTTAGTTGCTGTTGTTTCTAACGGAACTGCGGTTCTGGGGCTTGGAAATATTGGGCCTTTAGCCGGTAAACCTGTTATGGAAGGTAAAGCGATTTTATTCAAAAAATTCGCTGACGTTGATGTATTTGATATCAACCTAAACTGTAACGACCCTGACAAACTTATCGAAATTGTAAAAGCTTTAGAACCAACTTTTGGTGGTATCAACCTTGAAGATATCAAAGCTCCTGAATGTTTCAAAATAGAAGAAACACTTATTGAAGAACTCGATATTCCTGTTTTCCACGATGATCAACACGGAACTGCTGTTATTTCAGGTGCCGGTCTTATAAACGCTGCTGAAATTGCTAACAAAAGAATTGAAGATATGAAACTTGTTGTTTCAGGTGCTGGTGCTGCCGGTATTGCTTGTTCTAAATTCTATGTTGCACTTGGTGTAGACCCTAAAAATATCTATATGTTTGATTCTAAAGGACTTATCACTAAAGATCGTTCAAATCTTGATAAATATAAAGGTCAATTTGCACAAGCAAAAGGTGCTACTTTAGCTGAATGTATGAAAGGTGCTGATATGTTCTTAGGACTTTCACAACCTGACATCATCTCTCAAGATATGGTTCGTTCAATGAATGCACACCCAATCATCTTTGCTTGCTCAAACCCTAATCCTGAAATTGCATATCCTAAAGCTAAAGAAGCTCGCCCTGATGTTATGATGGGAACAGGTCGCTCTGACTATCCTAACCAAGTAAACAACGTTTCAGGTTTCCCTTACATCTTCCGTGGTGCTCTTGACTGTGGTGCTAAAAAAATCAATGAAGCTATGAAATTAGCTGCAGCAAAAAGCATTGCTGCTCTTGCAAAAGAAGCTGTTCTTCCTGAAATTGAAGCTGCATACAATGGCAGAAAATTTGAATATGGTCCTGATTACATCATTCCTACTCCACTTGATCCACGCCTTCTTACTTGGACAAGTTCCGCAGTTGCTCAAGCAGCGATGGATTCTGGCGTTGCTACAAAACACATCACTGATATGGAAGCATATAAAAAATCACTTACAGAGCGTATTCAAAAATCTAATGCACGTGCAGATGCTCTTTGCAAAAGCTACTTATAATTTTTAGGGTGTCTTTCTAATATTAATTAATATTGTAAAGCATAGGTTATCTCCCTATGCTTTACTCTTTTAAAATAAACTTGAATTTTAAAGGAATATATTATATTTTTCAATAGGGTGTGTTTCAAAGTAATAAGTAGGAGTTAAATTATGATTTCTTTTTCACGGATTATCTCCTATTTTTATTCAAGCAAAAATAGGAGTAAAAATATGGATTCTTCCTTGCGTGTGAACTTTCATTGTCACTCAAATTGTAGCGATGGCAACACAAGTGTAGCTCAAGTTGTTAAAGCATTACACGCTGATAATGTAAAATATTTTGCTCTTACAGATCATGATACTCTTGCAGGAGTAAAAGAAGCACAAAAAATTGCAGAATCATATGATATGCAATGCATAAATGGGATAGAACTAACAGTTACAAATCGTAATGATTTTATGGAATATCTTCATATGCTTGCAATTAATTTTGATTACAATATCCTAAGCAAAGAATTAGAAAAATACTATATAAAAGAAGAAAAAATTGTTATTGCCTTTGCAAATAAACTTAGAGAAAATGGGTATAAATTCAATTTAGAAATTTCTCATCCAAGTAGGCAATATCTCACACATAATGATTTATCACATGCGCTTATCGTCAACGGATATGCAAAAAACCGCTTTGAATCTTTTGTTGAAATTTTGAATAAAGAAGAATATTCAGAGTTTAAAGCTATCTATCCCGATCCTAAATCTGCTATTGATATGGTACATAAAGCAAATGGACTTGCAATAATGGCGCATCCATTTGATATTCTTGTTCATGCCGCATGGAAAGATAGCATTACACAAGAGCAATCTTTTACGATAATTAGAAACCTTAAAGAACTTGGTCTTGATGGAATTGAAGTATATTACAAGAATTTTTCAAGCGAACAAATAGCACAACTCAATGACTTGGCAGATGAATTAAATCTTATAAAATCAATAGGTACTGACTATCACGGCAAGTCAAAAGATTCCACTTGGCACTCTGTAGAAGACGAAGAAAAGCTTATCACAAATGTATTGAATCTAAATTAATAATTACAAGAGAAGAAGGTATAGGGTAAAACAAAGTAATTCCTTATCCTTTTAAGGTCTTCTTCTCTCATAAAAAATTTTATTTATTAGGGTGTGTTTCTAAATTAAGAGATTTTGCGTTTTTGACAAGGAAAAGTAAATTTTTATGAAAGGAGTTTATCAAAACATAAATGACTTGAATAAAAATTTACTTTGACGAAGCTACTTGTTGATATTTCTGATAGCGAAATATCGTTTTTTTATCAAAGTAATTCACCTAACTTCATGCAACTATCAAAAATCAAAAGAATTAATTTAGAAACATACCCTAGCTTAATAGCTTATATTTCATAATCAATTGCTTGCCTGCTTGCTGTAACTTTTTTTGCAAATTCCCCAAGTTTTTTATGTTCTGGGTGCATCTGATATGCACTTAAATCTTCAGCAGTTTTATGAGTTGTTTGTAAAACTAATTGGGTTGGAATTGTTGAGCTATCTAGAATTTTCATGCTCATTTCTAATGATTCGATAACATCAACTTTATCAATAAGTTCATAACCCCATTTTTTCATTTTCTCTGCATTTTCTAAACCGCTTGCATCTTCTGCAAAATCTTTAAAAGTCCAACAGACTATATGTTTTATCATAGTTATAACTCCTTATTTTTAAAAAGCATATTCTATTAATATGTAATGGTCAATTTTTTTGATATTGATAAAAGCATAAAAAAACCACCTTATGAAAAAATTATTTCTCTATAACGTGGTTTTATATTTTGATAAACTATAATTAAGTTTTAATCTTTTACAAACATTGCTCGCATAGCATTCATAATAGCCAAAATAGCTACACCAACATCTGCAAACACTGCAAACCAAATTGAGGTTATACCTAAAAAGGCGAGAACCATAACTATAAGTTTAACACCCAATGCAAAGATAATATTTTGTACTACAATTTGACGTGTTTTTTTCGCAATTTTAATAGCTGTTGGAATCTTAGATATATCATCATTCATGATAACAACATCAGCCGCTTCAATAGCCGCATCTGAACCCACACCGCCCATTGCAAAACCAATGTCAGCACGACTCAAAACAGGAGCATCGTTAATTCCATCACCAACAAATGCTGTTCTAAACTCTGTTGTAGACATTATTTTTTCAAGCTCTGCAACTTTATCTTGTGGAAGAAGTTCTGCTCGAACATCTGAAATTCCGATTTCTTGAGAAATTTCTTGCGCAATTTTTTTATTGTCACCTGTGAGCATCACAATATTTGAAATACCTGCTTCAAAAGTATTTTTTATTGCAATTGCCGCATTTTCTTTTATTTCATCGGCAATAAGAATATAACCTAAAAACCCAGAATTCTTTGCAATATAAATACAGGTTTGGTTAAAGCTTGGTAAGTCAGTTATTCCTATGCTTTCTAAAAGAGTTGAATTTCCAAGATGAATAGTATCATTATTGAATTTAGCAATAATACCCTGCCCTGAAATTTCTGTAATATCAGCTTGTTGAGTAATTTCTTTTCCATAAGCAGAAAGAATTGATTTTGCAATTGGATGAGTTGAATGCGCTTCTGAAATAGCTGCAATTTCAAGTAATTCATCTTCAGATACGTTACTAACTGTATTAATTTCTTGAACTTTAAACACTCCTTTTGTAAGAGTGCCAGTTTTATCAAAAACAAAAGTCTTTACATTATAAAGAGCTTCAAGATAGTTACCGCCCTTAATCAAGATACCTTTACGTGCCGCACCGCCAATACCGCCGAAGAAACTAATCGGAATAGATAAAACCAAAGCACAAGGGCAAGAAATAATAAGGAAACTCAATGATTTATAAATCCATTCATTAAAGTTACCAAAACCAAATAAAGGAGGTAAAATAGCTATGAATAATGCCGTGAAAACAACTGCCGGAGTATAATATCTTGCAAATTTAGTAATAAATTTTTCACTCTTAGCTTTTTTCTCGCTTGCATGTTGCACAAGTTTTAGAATTTTAGCTACAGTTGACTCACCAAAAAGCGTAGTAACTCTTACTTCTAACAATCCGTTTTTATTTACTGAACCGGATAAAACACTGCTTCCTATACTTGTTTTACGTGGAACAGATTCACCTGTTAAAGCTGTTGTATCAACGAATGACTCACCATGTATAACTTCGCCATCAAGAGGAATTTTTTCACCGGGACGAACAATTATTATGTCGCCAATATTAACTTCTTCCGGAGAAACAGAAACTACTTCATTACCCTTTTTAAGGTTTGCAGAATCCGGTCTAATGTCCATAAGCTGTTCGATATTTTTCTTTGAGCGACTTACCGCAGCACCCTGTAAAAGCTCACCAAAACCGTAGAAAATCATAACTCCAACACCCTCAGAGTGCTCCCCTAAAAGAAATGCACCAGTTGAGGCAATCGTCATAAGGAAGTTTTCATCAAAAATATGACCTTTTGTTATGTTTTTTACAGCGGTTAAAACAACTTCATACCCTGCTAAAAAATACGCAATAATATAAACAGCTAACTCAAACTGTGAGAAAATATCTGTCAAACCTAAAGACAACAGTAAAATCAATGCAACTGTAAGTCTTATAAGAAATATTTTAAGATTTCCTCCATGGTCATGATCGTGGTCGTGGTGGTCATCTTTTTTATGGCTGTGCTGAACCGGTGCCTTAGCATCCGTCGCACAAGATCCGCAACCGCAACTTGGCATTTCTAATGAAAAACCTACTGGCGGCTGTTTTTGAGAATTAGTATTAGGTGTGTTAGACATTACAATGTTCTCCTCGCACATGGTCAAGACCAGTTTTTAAAATGTTTAGAATGTGGTGATCATCAAGAGAATAATATGCATTTTTCCCTTCTTTACGTGACTTTATAAGTCTACAATTTTTCATATCTTTTAGTTGGTGACTTGTTGCTGACTGACTAAGGCACACAGCCTCTGCAATATCACTTGCATTACATTCACCATCTGCAAGTTTTGTAAGTATTTTTAATCGTGTAACACAACCAAAAAGCTTAAATATTTCAGCAAGCCTTTCAAAATCGTCACAATTATTGAGGTTTGATATCATAAACTTTCCTTAAGTTTCAAAATTCTATATTTTCGCATTTGTTCAAAAATAGTTATATTTTAAAAAATGTCAAGAGGAAAATCTATTACATGGAGAGGAAATTTAATTTAAAAAAGTAGTTATCTAACAGTCTAATATTTCTACTTTAAAAAAAAGAGTTCTGATTATCACTCATAAATAGCTCTATTGACTTAAGAGAATTAAATCTTTTATATTGCCTTCATAAAGTGCATTTGCTTAATAGGGAACCTTGTCAAAGTCAAGGACGGACCCGCCGCCGTGAGCCACAACTAGAGTCTTTTTTTTAAATACCACTGAAGAAATTTGGGAAGGTGAAAAAGATGTGGAAGTCGGAAGACCTGCTTTATTATTCGTCTAGGAGACGTATCAACGACAACGGGCTTTTGTCGACTGATTCAAAAAGGATAAAAATGGTTCCTTCGCCCTTTAATGTGCGAAGGATTTTTTTGTGCTTTTTTTCCGTTATTGCCCATAACTTTAGGAGTTTTTCATGTATTTTACAGCCATCATAAAAAGAGATGGAAGACAAGTTGATTTTGATGCCTCAAAAATAACAGCTGCTCTATTAAAAGCAGGTAAATCAACTTCAGAATTTGAAGAACGTGAAGCAAGAAAACTAACTATGCAACTGCTTTCATTAGGAAAAGCGGCTCACCTTCCAGAAACAATCGAAGTTGAAACTATTCAAGATTTAGCTGAAGAAGTGCTTCTCGATTCGCCTTATCGTGCAAGCGCAAAAGCATATATTCTCTATCGTGAACAAAGAGCGCAACTACGCAGAATTAAAACAAAAATGAACGTAGACCTCATGGAAGGCTATCTCAATAAGCTTGATTGGCGTGTGAGAGAAAATTCTAATATGGGTTATTCATTACAAGGCTTGAACAACTATATTTCTTCTGAAATTACAACTGAATACTGGCTTAATAGAATCTATACTCCAATCATTAGAGATTCTCACGTTGAGGGAGATTTACATATTCATGATTTAAACTTGCTCTCTGTTTATTGCGTAGGTTGGGACTTAGCAGACTTACTTCGTGAAGGATATAAAGGTATTGCAGGAAATGTTGAGAGTGGACCTGCTAAACATTTACGCACGGCTCTTGGTCAGCTCGTGAACTTTTTCTATACAATGCAAGGCGAAGCCGCAGGCGCACAAGCAGTTTCAAGCTTTGATACTTACCTTGCGCCTTTTATCCGTGAAGATAATCTTTCTTATAAAGAGGTTAAGCAAGCAATTCAAGAGTTTGTATTTAATATCAACATACCTACACGCGTAGGTTTTCAAACCCCATTCACAAATATTACACTTGATTTAACCGTGCCAACAATTTTAAAAAATACTCCTGTAATCATAGGCGGTAAAGATCAAAAATCTGTATACGGTGATTATCAAAATGAATTAGATATGATTAATCAGGCATTTGCAGAGGTTATGATGGAGGGAGATAATAAAGGTAGAGTTTTCACTTTCCCAATCCCAACCTATAATATAACTCGTGATTTTGACTGGGATAGCCCTAAGCATGAAGCAATTTGGAAAATGACAGGAAGATACGGTATTCCTTATTTTTCAAATTTCGTAAATTCTGATATGTCACCCGATGATGCACGTTCAATGTGTTGCAGACTCCGCTTAGATAACAGGGAGTTACGTAAGCGTGGTGGCGGTCTTTTTGGTGCAAATCCACTTACAGGTTCAATTGGAGTTGTTACTATAAATCTTCCAAGAATTAGCTATCTAGCTGAAAATGAAAATGATTTCATGGATAGACTCGCTAAACTTATGGATATAGCTAAGGATAGTCTTGAAATAAAACGTAAAGAACTTGAAACCTTTACAGAAAAAGGACTTTATCCTTATACTACTTTTTATCTTCGTGATGTAAAAGCTCGTAGCGGTCAATATTGGAGTAATCACTTCTCAACCGTTGGAATTGTTGGAATGAATGAAGCTTGTGTGAACTTTTTAGGCAAAGATATTTCAACTCCAGAAGGGCAAGCATTTTCTTTAAAAATCCTTGAATTTATGCGTGAAAGATTATCAAAATATCAAGAAGAAACCGGCTCTTTCTTTAATTTAGAAGCAACCCCGGCAGAAGGTACAAGTTATAGACTTGCTATGTTAGATCAAAAAAAATGCACTGATATCATATTTGCTAATGGTAAAACTGACACAAAAAATCCTTATTATACCAACTCAACACACTTACCTGTTGACTATTCTAAGGATATTTTTGATGTGCTAAATCTGCAAGATAAACTTCAAGCGAGTTATACAGGCGGAACAGTGCTTCACGGATTCCTTGGTGAAGAAGTTAGCGATACTGCTACAGTGCGCTATCTTATTAGAACTATTACAAATAATTACACTCTTCCTTATTTCACTTTAACACCAACTTTCAGCATCTGCCCTGAACATGGATATCTTCAAGGTGAACAAAAAGAATGCCCTCACTGCCATGAAAAAACAGAAGTATATTCTCGTGTTGTTGGATATCTTCGTCCTGTAAACCGTTGGAATGATGGTAAACAAGAGGAATTTCTTGCAAGAAAAACTTATGAAATTAATGAATAGCTTTATATAAAATAGTGGAAAGGCACAGGTTCTAAATTTTGTGTCTTTCCATATTATAGTTACTTTAATTTTATATTTTAAACAGAGGAAAAATCATGCAAATCGGTGGATTCCAAAAAACAAGCTTTATCGACTATCCACAGAAAGTGAGTGCTGTTATATTTACTAAGTCATGTAATTTTACTTGTCCTTACTGTCATAATTCTTCGCTTTTACAGGATGAAGAAGAAGTTTCGCTCGAATATGTTTTTACTATTTTACAAGAGAGAAAACATCTTTTACAAGGTCTTGTTATCACTGGTGGAGAGCCAACTTTACAAAAGGATTTACCTGAATTTTGCTATCAAGTAAAAAAAATGGGATACGTAATAAAGCTTGATACAAATGGATCAAATCCTTCAGTAGTACAAAATCTTATTGATAATGAATACATAAATTATGTCGCTATGGATATAAAAGCAGATCCTAAGCAGTATCCGAATGAAATAATGAATTATAATAAAGAAAATATTTTGAAAACAATAAGTATTCTGAATTCAAGTGAAATTGAGCATGAATATCGTATTCCATGCGTTCATCCATTTATCACAAAAGAGAGTTTTTCAGAAATTTTAAATTTTTCTTCAAACAGTCCGATTTATCTACAAAAAGTACAAATTGATGAAGTTTTAAATAAAAATTTTTTTATAAATGAGGGCTATCCGCTGACTCATCAAAATATTCTTGATTTACAAGAAGTTGCACATAAAAACAATAAATTTTGTTTTGTAAGATAAACTAAGTTTTACTGATATATAGTGTGATATTTTTATTGATTTTTGGTTACATCCTTGTTACATTCACTAGCTCTCTTTTTAATATATGTTATAAAATTAGTTATTTCAATACTTTATAAAACAACAAAATTAGAGCAGGAGTAAATTTGATATCATTGACACAAAATTTTATCTTTGCTACACCTACAGTAGCTGAAGAAGAAAATAGCTTTAATGGAGGGTGCTATGGTAAATTTGATTTATAACTCATTCTCTCGCTTTGAAAAAATTGAATACAGTATATTATGGTTTATTCAAAATAGACTAAGAACAAAACGCCTTGATTTTATTATGCATTGGGCGTCAAAAATTTCTAATGTTGGATTTATTTGGATAGTTTTAGCTATATTTTTAGGAATCAGCGATATTCATTTAGGATTTACTATTGGTGCAAGTATTATAGCTGGTTTTGCAATTCATGTATATGTTTGTAATATTAAACTAAAAAAAATATTTGCACGCCCTAGACCGGATATTCAATCCGACTTTCAAGGACTTGTAAAAAAACATAAAGATTATTCTTTTCCATCAGGGCATGCGTGTTCGTCATTCATTGTAGCAATGCTCTGTTATTGCTGGGAAAGCCCATTACTTTTTATTGTGCTTCCATTTGCGTCTCTTGTAGCATTTTCTCGCATCTATTTATCTGTACACTATCCTAGCGATGTTCTGGCAGGAATATGTATTGGTGGTGCTATTGGTTATGTCACATATATTTTGGGAGTTATTGTAACCTATGCGTGTTCTATTAGTTTCTGATTTATATCTACCTATAATTAATGGAGTTGTTACATCAACAGCTATCCTTGCTGGATCTTTATCAGCACGCGGGCATGAAGTACGGGTACTTTCCTTATCGCAGATGGGCAAAACAAATGTGCAAGGAACTACCTATTATAATTCAGCATTTAGCATTGATAAAATTTATCCAAACTCCTATGCTTCATTTAATTTTGATGCACAAATTTTTCATGATATCTGCGCATGGAAGCCCGATATAATTCATACTCAGAGTGAATTTTCTACTTATACTTTTGCTAAAAAAATTGCGAAAAAATTAAATGTACCTATGGTGCATACATATCACACTTTTTATGAAGATTATACTCACTACCTTTTTATACCTAAAGTAATTGCTAAACCACTTGTTGCTTTTTGGTTACGGAAACTTATGACTCCTGTAAGTGATATCATTGTTCCTACAGAAAAAATAAAAACTGCACTTGAAGACTATAATATAAAACAATCATTACATATTATTCCAACAGGAATCGATTTGAATTTTCCTATTCTAGCTGATGATGAAAAAAAATCGCTAAAAACTTCTCTTGATATATCAGATGACAAGAAAATTTTTATCTCTCTGGGTAGGGTTGCTAAGGAAAAAGGGATTGAGCAAATACTAGATTACTTATCTCAAATGAATTCAGATAAATGGATACTCATTATTGCTGGTGATGGTCCTAATAAGAAAAATCTAGAACGCCTTGTAAATGAGCTAAATCTAGAAGATAAAGTCCGCTTTACAGGCATGATAGCGCGTGATAAAATCTATAAATATTACCAAGTTGCTGATATTTTTGTTTCTGCCTCAACAAGCGAAACTCAAGGGCTTACATATATTGAAGCACTGGCAAATGGAATACCCCTATTATGCAGATACGACACTTGCCTAGATAATGTGTTAATCCCAGAAAAGACTGGATATTTCTTCAATAATTATGAAGATTTTTCTAAATATGCAGAAAAATTAGTAGAAGAAAGTCTAAACTCTGAAAACATGAAAAAAGAGATTAAACTAGTTGCAGATAATTACTCAAAAGAAAGATTTGCTGAACAAGTAGAAGAAATCTATAAAAAAATTATTTGCCTTTCGTGAAAAAATGCTTTAATGTTCAATTTATATACTTAACACAAGGGGATTTCAATGGCTCAGATATTTAAGGAATACGATATCCGCGGAAAAGCAGAAATCGACTTTGATTCAAATTTTGTTTACGAACTCGGAAAAGCTCTCGCAACATACTTTACAGAACATAATGCAAGCGTATGTGCTATCGGTCAAGATTGCCGAACAACCTCTCCAATGTATTCAGACGCTTTATGTAAAGGGCTAACCGAAGGCGGAATCGACTGTATTCGTATAGGAATGGTTCCTAGCCCATGCCTTTATTATGGTGTAAAACATCTAAATCTTACTGCAGGAGTAATGATTACTGCAAGCCATAACCCAGGAGAATATAACGGATTTAAAGTAGTTTGTGGCGAAAGCACTATTGCAGGTCCGGAAATTCAAAAACTAAAAAAACTTATTGATGATAAAAACTTTATCACTTCTGAAAAATTAGGAACTATTACCGATCAAGATATCGTTCCTGCTTATGTAGCTGATATTAAAGAACGTTTTCCTAGCGTTGCAAAATATAAAGTTGTTGTAGATGCCGGTAACGGTGCTGCAAGCTTAGTTGCTCCTATGGTGCTAAAAGCCTTAGGTGCTGAAGTTATTGAACTTTATTGCGAACCGGACGGAACATTCCCTAATCACCACCCAGATCCAACCGTAGAAAAAAATATTGTTGACCTTCGTGAAGCAGTACTTAAACACGGTGCTGATGTTGGCTTCGGCTTTGATGGCGATGGCGATCGCCTCGGTGTAGTTGGTAGAAACGGTAAGCACTACATGGGTGATGAAATTGTTGCTGTTTTTGCGCGTGAACTTCTTATGCGTGAACCAAATGCAACAATTATTGCTGATGTAAAATCTTCCGAACGCCTCTACTCTGACCCTGCTTTAAATGGTAGAGTACGCATGAATCAAACAGGTCACTCACTTATTAAAAAGGCTATGAAAGAGTTTCACGCTCTTATGGCGGGTGAATTATCCGGTCACTTATTCTTCAAAGATAACTGGTATGGCTTTGATGATGCAACTTATAGTGCTGCACGTCTTTTAAATGTTCTTACTGAACTCAAATCAAAAGCAAGCCTCACACTTGAAGACTTACCAAACTGGGAAGAGCTCTATTCAACACCTGAAATTACTCTTCCAATGGAAGATGAAAATAAAGTAAAAGTTATTGAGCATTTACAAAATCATTACAAAGATAGCGAAATCTATGATTGTAATACAATGGACGGTGTTCGCCTTGTTCGTAAAGGGCAACCTTTACTTTGGGCTTTGATGAGAAAATCAAATACATCTCCATATCTTACAATTCGTGCTGAAGCTAAAAATAAAGATGAAGCTGAAGCTCTTATCAAAGAATTACAAGATTTAGCATTAAAAGCTAAAGATATGTAATATCATTATATTCTTTTTTCGAGAGGGGGAAGAGTACGTTTTTTATAAAAATGTACTTTTCCCCCTCAAATTGTATCTATCCTAAAAAAACTACAAAAATGAAAATATCCTAAAAAAAAATTGACAATACGCTCACTTGACAATAAAGTAAAAATTATTTCAAATTTAAGGAGCATATTATGCCTGCATTAGAACCAACCCCATTTATCTGGTCAGACGGAAACCTTATCCCATGGGATGAAGCAAAAATCCATGTACTTTCACATGTCGTCCATTACGGTACAGGGTATTTTGAAGGCATACGTGCATATAAATGTCAAGATGGCTCATCTTCAGTGTTTCGTTTAAAAGAGCACATGGAGCGCCTTGTGAATTCAGGTAAAATTTTAGATTTACCATGCCCTTATACTGCTGACGAACTCACAACTGCTACCCTTGAACTTATGAAAGCTAACAAAATTGAAGAAGGATATATTCGTCCTTTAGCTTTTGTAGGCTATGGTGCGCTTGGTATTCATCCTGCTGATAATCCAATCAATGTAATCATTGCAACATGGCCTTGGGGTGCATATCTTGGTGAAGAAGGCTTATTAAATGGTGTTTCAATGTGTACATCAAGCTTTGCCCGTCACCACGTTAACAGCATGATGACAAAAGCTAAAGCTTGCGGTAACTACGTAAACTCAGTTCTTTCAAAAACAGAAGCAGTAAGAAACGGTTACCACGAAGCTATGGTGCTTGATACAAACGGTTTCGTATCAGAAGCAACCGGCGAAAACATTTTTATCGTTCGTGGAAACACAATTAAAACTACTCCACTTACATCAATTCTAGAAGGTATTACAAGAAATACCCTTATTGAAGTAGCTGAAAGCCTTGGATATAAAGTTATAGAACAACAATTCACACGTGATGAAGTTTATATCGCTGACGAAATGTTCTGCACAGGAACAGCAGCAGAAGTAACTCCGGTTCGTGCTGTTGACGGAAGACAAATCGGCGCTGGTAAAGCTGGTAAAGTTACTCAAGAAATTCAAAAAGCTTACTTTGATATTGTTAAAGGTAACAATCCTAAATACTCTGACTGGCTCTATAAATACTCAGTATAATTACCATTAAGGAAATCTACAATGCTCTACAATACACTTGGAAAAACAGGCTTACAAGTTTCACGTCTTGGGCTTGGTTGTATGAGGCTTCCTCTTCTACCATCGAACAACACTTCCCCTGTACAAACAAGTATTGATATTAAAGCTACTTGTGAAATGATAGATCATGCTGTATCAAAAGGAATAAACTACCTCGATACTGCCTATCCTTATCATAGTGGACTTAGTGAACTTATTGTAGGGCATTGTATTGATGAACTTAAAATTAGAGATAAAATTGTTCTTGCAACAAAATTGCCTACAAGCGGATATAATTCTGTTGAAGCAATGGAAAAAATATTTGAAGAACAATGCCAAAAACTCAAAACTGATTATATAGATTGCTATCTTATCCATAATATTAACACACTCACTTTGCCAACTTTTGAGAAGTTCAAAGCCTTTGAATTTGTTGATAGATTGAAAAAAGAAGGTAGAATTAAGCACGTTGGATTCTCTTTCCACGATGATATTCACCTCTTTGAAAAAGTTCTTGAAATGTATGATTGGGAATTTTGTCAAATTCAATACAACTTCATCGATGAATTCTATCAAGCAGGTGTTGCAGGACTTAAAAAAGCGGCAGAGAAAGAACTCGGTATAATCATTATGGAACCGCTCAAGGGTGGTGCGCTTGCTCGCCCTCAACCTGAAGATGTAGAAGCTCTTTGGGCGAATGATAATCCTATTCCTACTCCGGCAGATAGAGGCTTGCGTTGGCTATTCAATCAAAGTGAAGTATCTTTAGTACTTAGTGGAATGAACTCGATTGAACAGCTTGATCAAAATATCGAATCAGCATCGCATGAACCTAATTCAATGTCAGTTGAGGAAGTTTCTCGATTTACAAAAACAAGAGAAATTTATCAAAGCAGACAAAAAGTACCTTGCACAACGTGTGCTTACTGTATGCCCTGCCCTGCAACTGTTGATATTCCTACAACTTTTACTCTTTATAATCAAAAACATCTTTTCGACAATGCACAATACGCAAAAGTTATGTATAACTTTATGTTGCAAGCAAAAAAAACTTCCGCTGACTACTGTATTTCTTGCGGAAAATGCGTAAAAAAATGTCCTCAAAATATTAATATTCCGGAAGAGCTAAAAAAAGCTCATGTGGATATCACTCAAGAATAATACAACATATTTTAGAATTAAGGATTTATCCATGATAATTTTTCCAGCTGTCGACTTACAAGACGGTAAAGCCGTTCGTCTAAAACAAGGTAAAGCCAACGAAAGCACCTACTACGGGAACGCTCTAGATTTTGCTATAAAATGGCAAGAATTAGGTGCAGAATATCTTCACCTTATCGACTTAGACGGCGCATTTGATGGGTATAGTGCAAATGCAGAAGCCGTTGAAGCAATTTGTGCTAAACTTACTATTCCAGTGCAACTTGGTGGCGGAATCCGTTCAAAAGAACACGCTGAGTATTGGTTCAATAAGGGTGTAACCCGTTTGATTATTGGAACAATGGCTCTTGAAGAACCGGAAAAATTTAAGGATTTATGTCAATCATTCCCCGGTAGAATTGGACTTTCATTAGACGCTTACCAAAATGTTCTTAAAACTCGTGGCTGGGTTGACGATAGTAAACTCACCCTCGAAGAAGTCCTTCCTCGTGTAGAAGCAGATGGCGCAGCTTTTCTTATCTATACCGATATTGAAAGAGATGGAATGCAAACAGGGTTCAACTATCCTGCTTTAGAAAATCTTGCTAAGTTGACAAAACTACCCTTCATAGCAGCCGGCGGACTTGCAAACATGGACGATGTAAAGAAAATTGAAGCTCTTACAAAATCATCAACTTGTGTTGGAGCGATTTCAGGACGCGCAATTTATGAAGGCTCATTAGATTTTTCAGAAGCTATTACATGGATTAATGCTCAAAAATAGATTCATAAAAAATTTATTAGTGCATTTTGTAAAATTCAATAAAAAGAAAGGGAAAGTATATATAACTATACTTTCCCTTATTTATTTCTATTAGAGTATGTTTCTAATGAGTGGTTTTATTCGATACTGCAAGAAAAGCAGAGGAAACAAGGCAAACACAAGCAATTACTAGCGGAATCCCAACAATCTCATTTCCAAACAACCACCCCAAATATAAAGCAACAACAGGATTTACAAATTCATATGAAATTGCAATCATTGGACGTGTTTTTTCCAACAACCAAAAATATGATGTATAACCTATAATCGTTGATATAATTTGTAATGACATGGAAGAAACAAAGCCCGTACCTAATTGGATATCAGAAAATCTTTCTCCTACTAGAAGGGCAAAAATCATTGTTTCAATACCACCAATCAGCATCATAAACCCACATGAGCGTAAAGTAGACATTCCTGTATTAGTTCTAAATATTGTAGATAGATGCGAGCCGTAAATCCAACCTATCACCGATGCAACAATAAAAAGAAAACCAACTAATGATGTTTGTCCATTCAAACCTTGATAGTACTGCATCCAAGCGATTGAGATAAAACCTACTGTGATACCAAGAAGTTGTATTAAATTTGGTTTAACTTTATTAAAATACCAGTCAGCAAGTAGCATTGTAGCAGGTGCAAGAGCCAAAAGCATAGCTGTTGTTCCTGAAGCAACAGTCTCTTGTCCTTTAGTCACAAAAGCACCACCCATGACAATAACAAAAATCCCTAGAATAGAATAGTTTCTTAAATCTAAAAGCGAAAATTTAATCTTTTCTCCCATAAGTCTAGTAAGGAGAATAATAAAAATTCCACTTATAACCATTCTCACAAAAGTTATCATAATTCCAGGACAATAAAGGAGGGTATATTTTGTTATAATATAGCTAGAACCCCACGATAAATAAAGCAAAAACAAACAAAAAAGAATGAAAATTCTTGAATTTAAAGTACTCATAAAAGTATTTCTCTGCACAAGCAAGTTAAAAGTTAAAGAAAAACGGATTTCCTAATAGAGAGATAAATAACCCACTGTTTTATAATACTTTTTATCATTTTGCTTTTACAAAGTTATTTAATGAAATCTTGATATACCACCTTTTAAAATTAATCAAGATGGTAAATTTATTTTTTTGTACTTTTCAGAGATATCTTATTGATTTTACATCTTATAATTTTTTCTAAAATATTCAAAAATTAAATAAAAAAGAGTGCAATTCAAATTTATTTTTTTATGTTTTATAAAATAAAAACATAAAACACATCAAGAATGAATCACACTCTAACTAATTGTTTTATTAGAAAGTTTTTTATAAATTCATAATCTACAACTATACTTGAAACAATTTTCTTAACCAAGTCTTAGAAACCAACAAGACTGCTGAATTCAAAAGTTTGGAATTCATCTTCATAGCTTAGATAATCCACACCTTGAAGAGTTATATTTTGACTTTCAGATGCATGAGAAATTGTAATAACAGTATCTGTACCCGCTTCTTGAGTCACAATAGAATAATTCACACTAAATGCAGTTAAATCAAGTCTATCACCGTTTGTAAAGTCTTCTATAACATCATTGGCACCAGATTGAAAATCTTCTAAGCTCCACATAAAAACATCTTTTCCAAGTCCACCACGGAGAGTATCTGAACCTTTACCACCGCGAAGGAAGTCGTCACCGTCTCCGCCTAAAAGGAAGTCATCACTAACTCCACCCTTAAGATAAATATCGCCACCTCTAAGTGAGCCATCTTGTAGAGTTGTAATACCTTCAGCTATTTCAATGCTATCATCTACTTCAAATATAGCATCTTTATTAAGTTTCATAGTGGAAGATTTTAATATTTCAACTGGCTCATCTTCAAGTTCAATTGATAAATTAACAGGTCCGGCAGCAGGCATTAGATTTGAATCTAAGCTTGCAAAAAATTCTCCACCTGCAAGGTTTTTACCATCAATTACAAATTCAGGTAATAATTCTGATGAGTATACACTATAAAAATTTTCTAAAATTAGAAGTGAACCATTATCAAACGCAATTACTAAGTTTACATCACTTTTTTCAAAAATTGCCGCTCTGCTATCGAAAGCAAATTCTAGGTTTGAAATTTCTTGTTTAATGGTTACTAAGTCGATTTGCCCCTGTTGTGTTGGCATATTAAGTTTTAAAGCAGACATGGTTTTATCCTTTTTTAGCATGTTTCCACGCTATTTGAAGTTACGTACCGGAATCAGGATAGTAGGAAAGGAAATGTACGATAAAAGAAGCAAAAAATTTTGCTATCATAATTTGAATTATGCTGTCTAAAGTAATCAAAGAATCAACATAAATCCAGTCTGCCGACATTCATCATCGTTGCAGAAGAAAAACGTGTTTAATTAATTACACGCATTCTATTAATTAATCAAGCATTTTTTTTGTTATTTACCAAGGTTTTTTTAAATAATGATTATCATATGATAACAATATTTCGCTTCACCCATGGGGTGTTTCTAAAATAAGAGATTTTGCCCTTTTGGCAGAAAAAGTGATTTTTTATGAAGTGCAATGTATCAAAACCATATATAAATTGAATAAAAAATTACTTTGACTCAGTTCAAAAGGCAAAAGAATTACTTTTGAAACACGCCCTAAGAAAAAAACTTATTTTTTATCTTCCTTTACTTTCTTTATCTTGATACATTTGCCTATCTGCATGCTTAATTAATTCATCTAGAACTTTACTTTGTTGCGGGCAAACTGCATAACCTACGCTTGCACCTATTTGAATAGTGAGTGAATCCACTTTAAATGGCTGACTTGAAAGTAAATTTATTCTACTTTTTATATGTTCTATGTCTTTTGCTGTCATTTCTTGATTTATGATTACCATAAATTCATCGCCCCCCATTCTTACTACAGGGGTATCTTTTTTGAAGTGTTCTTTTAGTCTCATTACATAACATTTCAGAAGTTTATCTCCAACTTCATGACCATAATTATCATTTACCGGCTTAAATTTATTAAGGTCGATATAAAAAATTGTGTATGCTGGGCTAAAATTAAATTCATCTAAAAATACTCTTGTATATGCACCGGTTAGACTATCTCTCTCAATTTGATGTTTATATTCTCTATTACGTTCTTCAAAGTAACTCATTAGCTTATAAAGAACTGTAGAACCTGCAAGAAAAAAACCTAACAACCATAAAGAATATTGAAAAATTAACTGTAGTTCTCCAACCTTATAAATAGAAAATTTCCACGTACTGTTATACACTTGAAAACTCTGATAAGAACCCACCTCTGAACTATAATTAGAACTTTCAAAAACAGGAACGCTTTCATCTTGATATTCACCTAAAAGGCTAAAAGCATATCCTATACTTTCAAGATTAAGTATACCTGTAACGCTTAAAAATTTCGGTGATGCTAAAACTAATGTAGTAAATCCCCAAAATTTTTCTTCACCATCACTGATAACAAATATAGGGTCACGTATAACAATGCCGGCTCTTCCTTGTTGTAAAAGAGAATAAGGACCTGATATCGTTACTTGTTTATTTTCTATAGTTTGAATTCCCTCAATCATTGTTTTAGGTGAAGTTAGAATATTATGCCCTATAGCTTCTTTATTCTCTTCAAAGGGAAATACAAATTCTGTTATACCTGCAGGCGAGTATGTAATTGCGATATGTTTTTCAGGGTCATACATAATCTCTGCGTACATATTGAATTCATTTAGAGTTAAATCCGGTTTATATCTTTTTTCTATTCTTTCAAAACCTGCAATAGGTTGCGCAACCGAATAGATAGCAAGCTTAATTCGTTCAATATAACTTTGTTTTAGAAGGTTATTTGTGAGAATTTCATCTGCAATCGAATTTTTATAATACGTGTATGTAGAAAAACAACTTACAGCAATAAGAATAATATAAATAAATTTGGCCAACCTCATAATCACCTCAAACAGCATTTAGAATCATACAACATCTTGAGAAAACTATTAGTTTATAAAAAAACTTCACACGAGGGAAAGCCTCTGCATTATAATTAGCATAATATATAAAAAAAAACAATATAAAATATTCTCTAGAAGAGGATACTTTACTTAATAATACTTCTAAATCTATGAATTTTATTTTAAAAGAAGTAAGCCATTTTCTATAGAAAAGTATATCAAATACAGGTAGTTTCTATAGAAAAATGACTTAGATAAATTTAGAGCATTTTTCAAAAATAGAGAATGCAACTGAAAAGTTCAAAAATACTATAAAAGATTTAAAATAACTTCTTCCTTGCTTGGGATTGATGGTATTCCACCAAGTTTTTCCGTTGAAAGGCTTGCTGCTGTTGAAGCAAATTTAGCTATTTCTGTAAGTTGTTCACTCGTTAATTCTTCAAATTTACAATCATAATCTAGAAAGCTACAATAAGCACTTCCACCGCAGATATCACCAGCACCAGTTGTATCAATTGGTTTTACATTCGGGCACTTAGCTACACCACAAGCATTTTTTGTAAGCGCAATTGAGCCATCTACTCCTAAAGTTAGGAGAACAAAGGAAACATTAAATTCATTTAAAATACGCTTTGCACCCTCTTCAGGCGAGCAATTCCATAGAAATTCAACTTCTTCATCGCTGATTTTTACAAAATCCGCTTGCATAAGTCCCCATTCTATTTGTTTTTTTGCTTCTTCTAAATCATCCCAGAGAGGTCTACGAAGGTTAGGGTCAAAAGTGATAATTTTTCCGTTCTTTCGTGCATAATCCACTACTTTTTGCGTTGTTTCACGCATTGGGTCAGCGGTAAGGCTTAGTGTTCCAAAATGCAGAGTTTTAGAATTATCTAGAATAGATAAATCTACTTCATCAAAGTTGAGTCTAGTATCTGCACCCGGTTTTCTTGCAAAGGAAAAGGTTCTGTCACCTTTATCATCAAAAGTAACAAAGGCAAGGGTTGTGAAGTAATTTTCATCAATTACTACTCCACTCGTATTTATATCAGCTTCATTTAGAGTTTTAATGAGAAGATGCCCGAAAGTATCGTCCCCTACTTTACCCAAAAAGGCTGTTTTTCTGCCATATTTATTGAGCGCACCTAAAAAATTTGCAGGTGCTCCGCCCGGATTTGCTTGCATGGTAGGATAGCCATCTTCATCAAGACTTTTTTGTGCAAAGTCGATTAAAAGTTCTCCTAAGGCTACAACATCATACATAGTAACACCTCTTATTTATTTTGCTTTTGGATATTCGTTACAAAGCAATCTGTAAGGCGCTTCATCTTCTTCAATAGCCGGAAATCTACCTATTGGCTCATGGAAGCGATTATCTGTATTATCATCATTGCACTGACTTACTTCACCAAGTAAAACGTGCCCACTACCTTCTTCTACTGAAAAATCATGATACATATATTGTTGAATAGATATACTTTCACCCGGACACAATTTTACTTGTGAACCGGCAGGAACTACAACTTCACGTCCGTCCATGTATACGTGAACATCTGATTCTTTATCAAGCTGTTCATCTTTTGTTGAATTATATACGCGAATTAAAATATTTCCGCCCCCGCGATTTATGATATCTTCCATTTTAGCCCAGTGGAAGTGCATAGGTGCGTATTGCCCTTCTTTTAAAAAGAGAAGTTTTTCTGCGTATGTTTTCTTATACTTATCTTGCATACCTAAGTTTCCGTTACGCAAGGTGATAAGTGAAAAGCCCATTTTTTCAAAATCGCCCATACCGTAATCGGTTATATCCCAGCCGAGCATATTATCGCGAACTTCGTCGTAATCATGCCCTTTTGACTGCCATTCTTCCGGAGTAAAATGACAAAATGGCGGAAGTGCAAAACGATATTCTTTCGTCATTGCTTCAAGTTCTTTTAATGCTTTATTTATTTCGCTACGTTTCATTTTATTTTCTCCAAAGAATTTTTTGAAATTTTGTAGAAAGAGGGAAATCTGTTTTATCTAGGGTGTGTTTCTAAATTCAAAGATTTTGTGGAATTTTCAATTGAAAGTGATTTTTTATGACGTGCAGTGTATCAAAAACATACATAAACGGAATAAAAAATCATCTTTTAAGCAGAAAAAACACAAAAGAATGAATTTGAAACATAGCCTAACATTTTTTCCCTCTCTCATTTATGTAGAGAATTTTCCACTTTCTTATAATTAACAATATAGTTTTAAATTAAGGTTAGATAGTGTCGATGCAAGAAGAATTTTGGTTTGTATCAAGGAAGATGAAAATATTTTGAAGGCGTTTACCAAAACATAAATAACTGAAAAATATTTGAAATCTGACACAGAAACAAGTCAAAAGGCACTTGCATCGACATTATCTAGAATATAAAACTTTTTTAGAGAGGTTGTCTATATCTTATAGTTCACTTTATGTAAAGTTGAAATTATCACCTTAAATTTCCACTATATTATTGAGTCTAAAAAGGGGAAAAACTTACTACTTCATTAATTCCATACGTGCAGGATCATTAGCAAATACTTCTTTAATATTAGCTTTTGTTACTGCAATAGGATCAAGCTCATAAAGATTTACTTCAATAACGCCATTATCTGCTTTAGCTGTAGGCTGGATTGGTGATTCAACACCTTCTTGCATAGATTTGATAAGATCAACTGTTAAACCAACAAGTAAATCAGTTGGTTTTGCAACTGTTGAATATTGTTTACCTTCCCAGATCCATTCGATTGATTCATTTTCAGCATCAAGACCTGATATAGCCGGATTTGGTTGACCTGCAAATTCACAAGAAGTAATAATAGCACGTGCAATACCATCGTTAGGAGCGAGCACACCATCAATTTCTTTATCTGAATAGAAACCTGATAGAAGTGAATCCATACGTGATTGAGCTTTTGAGTTATCCCAGTCAGCTGTAGCAACCTGTGTAAACTTTGTTTGTTTTGAGTTTACAATAAGATTGCCTTTGTCAATTTCCGGTTGAAGAACTGACATAGCACCGTTGAAGAATAAAGGAGCATTAGGATCAGCAGGACCACCGGCAAAAAGTTCAATATTGTAAGGACCTTCACCTTTCAATTCTTTAAGACCTGCTAAAAGTGCTTTACCTTGAGCAATACCGGTTTTATATGAACCGAATTGAACAACGCCATCAACAGCATCTGTATTTTCAATTAAACGGTCATAACCAAGAATTTTAATGCCATCAGCTTTTGCTGTTTCTAAAACCGTACCAAGTTGTGTGCCATCAATAGGACCAACAACAATAACTTTTGCACCATTTTGAATCATTGATTCAATTTGCTGTTGTTGCTGAGGAACTTTATTATCTGCAGCTTGAACAATTGGTTTAAAACCGGCTTTTGTAAGTTGATCTTTAAACATTACTTCTGCTTCTTTCCAGTTTTGTGTGCCAAGCCAAGGCAAGGAAATACCAATAACAGAATTAGCTGGGAAGCCTTCTGCATTTGCAAGTGTGAAATGCCCCATTGAACAAGTAAGAGCCATAGAAGCAAAAAGCATAGAAAGAGTTTTCAATTTCATAATTTCCTCCGTTTAGAGTCTTTCGACTGTTATTTTTACTCAAGCAGAAAGCCGGCAACTTAGTTATGACTTTCTACCTGATTACCTACTATCTTTAGGATAAGTTACTAAATATTATTTGTCAGCTTGGTTTTTAGAGCCAAAAAGTATACCGGTTATAGAAGGTTTACCTTGTGTTTTATTGTATACATCAAAAGCAACAGCAGCAAGAAGCACTAAACCTTTGATAACTTGAGTTTTATCAGCGCCAACACCCATAAGCATAAGCCCATTGTTCAATACAGCCATAATAAGTCCACCTACCATAGTAGCCATAACTGTACCTGTACCGCCGGCAACAGAAGCACCACCGATAAATACCGAAGCAATAGCGTCTAACTCCCAACCTGTTCCGTCAGATGGACCGGCCGAAGTAGAACGACCAACAAACATAATTCCGGCAAGAGCAGCAAGGAAAGACATATTAAGCATAGTATAAAAATATATTTTCTTTACATTTACGCCCGACAATGCCGCCGCATTCTTATTACCGCCTACAGCATAAATATGACGCCCGAATTTTGTGCGTGTTGTTACTATGTGATACACAATAACCAAAATAACAAGAATAATACCCGGCACAGGGAATGAAGTTCCCGGACGTCCTGTTGCAAAAAGCCAAGTAAGATATGCAACCACGCCACCTACTAAAAGAATACGCACTAAAACAGGTGTGAAAGATCCCTCTTTATTCGATAGCTGAACATGACTTCTATGCGCTTTTATTTGAGAGTAAGCATAAGCTAATATTGTAACAATACCTAACAAAAGTGTTGAATTATTCATACCTGTAAAAGCAGGGCCCCACTCAGGTAAATAACCTGCGCCGAATAGTCTTAATTCACGTGGAACAGGCACGGAAATAGATCCGGAAATCCAAATAACACCACCACGGAAAATCATCATACCCGCTAATGTAGTGATAAAGCCAGGAATTGCGAGCTTTGCCACCCAAAAGCCTTGCCATGCGCCTACTAGTATACCAATACCAAGGCCACAGAAAATAGCCAGCCACCAAGGCAAATCAAATTGTTGCGCCAAAATAGCAAGCGACATACTCGAAAATGCAGCAACAGAGCCAACGGATAAATCAATATGTCCAACAATAATAACCATAAGCATGCCTATTGCAAGCACAAGCACATAAGCATTTCCTGAAATAAGGTTTTGAAAGTTTGATGGAGTCATCATGAGTCCACCTGTCATGAATTGGAAAAATAACACTAATATAATCAGCGCTATAACCATTGTGTACTGTTTAGGGTCGCCGCCTAAAATTTGTTTAATTTTTTCCATAACTTTTACACTCTTTTATTATTGTTTTCACCTTTATTGGTGGTTGTCATTAAGCGCATAAGTGATTCTTGATTGGCATCTTTTTTATCAAGCTCACCTGTTATTCTGCCTTCACAAATTGTGTAAATTCTGTCAGACATACCAAGAAGTTCAGGAAGTTCGGAAGAAATTATGATAACTCCCTTACCTTCATCTGCAACTTTATGAATTAATTTATAGATTTCGTATTTTGCACCAACGTCAATACCACGAGTCGGCTCATCAAGAATTAATACTTCCGGATTTGTGAAAAGCCATTTTGCAAGAACAACTTTCTGCTGATTTCCACCTGAAAGTGTTGTTACACCATTCTCAACATCTTTTGTTTTAATTCCAAGCTCTACTTTTGATTTTTCAGCAACTAAGGTTTCTTTATCAAAATCTAGAAGAGCACCTGTAGTTATTTCATCTAAGTTTGCGGAAACAATTGTTGTTTTTATGCTATCGAGCAGATTCAAGCCTAGCATTTT
Organism: uncultured Desulfovibrionaceae bacterium; assembly: GCA_964369185.1. Lineage (GTDB taxonomy): Bacteria > Desulfobacterota > Desulfovibrionia > Desulfovibrionales > Desulfovibrionaceae > CAYJAZ01. The sequence continues at coordinate 48,051 of CAYJEN010000001.1, read as the reverse complement.
TCTATCTTCAGAAACATAAGCTAGACCTTGATCAATTGCAGATTGCACATCCGGCACTTCAATTTCTTCACCATGCAGCTTCATAACCCCATGATGGAATAAACCGTAATTCTTACCGAAAATTGAGCGCATAAGCTCAGTACGTCCTGCACCTACAAGACCGGCAAAACCAATAATCTCACCTGCTTTAATACTGAAAGAAGCATTATCACAAATAATTCTGCCCGCGATATTAGGGTCTTCTACAGTCCAATTTGAAACTTCAAAGATAACGTCTCCATGCTTTGGTTCATGCGGTGGATATCTATTATCAATTGATCTACCAACCATTGAACAGATAATTCTATCTTCATCAACTTCACCGGCAACAACGTCATAAGTTTCTACTGTTTGCCCATCACGAATAACGGTAACAGCGTCTGATACATATGCTATTTCATTCAACTTATGCGAAATCATAATACAAGTTATACCCTTGCTTTTAAGATCGAGCATTAGCTTTAGAAGATTTTCAGAATCTACTTCATTGAGAGCTGAAGTTGGTTCGTCAAGAATGAGTAATTTTACATTTTTTGAAAGAGACTTTGCTATTTCAATCATTTGTTGTTGTCCAACGCCTAAGTTTTTAATAGGCGTTTTAGGGTCAATATTCAAACCAACTTTTTCAAGAAGTTCTAAGGTTCTGGTTTCGGTTTCAACCCAATCAATAAGACCTTTTTTAACTATCTCATTACCCATGAAAATATTTTCCATAACAGAAAGTTCTGGAATCATCGTGAGTTCTTGATGTATAATTACTATACCGGCGTTTTCAGAATCTTTAATATTATGAGCTTCTAGCTCTTTACCATTAAAAATAATTTCGCCTTCATACGTACCATGAGGATATACACCGGATAAGACTTTCATTAAAGTTGATTTTCCGGCTCCATTTTCTCCGCAAATAGAATGAATATTTCCTTCTTGCACTTCAAAAGTTACATTATCGAGTGCTTTTACTCCGGGGAAAACTTTTGTTATACCTTGCATTTTTAGAATGTAAGGTCGCTTCATGCTTGCCCTCCATTTTTAAATTGTTTGCCATTATTTTTGAAATCTTTTTTACTTAGGAAATTTGTCGGTGAGCAAAGCACCTGTTCAGCTGCACTTGCTGCTGCACCATAAAGAGTTGGATCAATTGATAATTTTGTTACTTCTATGCTTGTATTTTTATAGAGGCTAGGAACAACTCTATCCTCAACTACTTCTTTAATCTTTGGCAGTAGTAAATCTCCGCCTTTTGAAAGTATATCACCAATTGTTATAAGAGTTGGATTATAAAGATTAATTAGATTTACACAGGCATAAGCCAAATATTTTGCAAAATCATCAACAATACTTATAGCAGCTTTATCACCTGCCCTTGCTAGATCAAACAGTTTATCGCAGCATTCACTTTTTTCACATTTTTCAACTTCAACAAGATATGGAATTTCTTTTTTAATTCTATTTATCATGGCAGTAGCAGAACAAAAAAGTTCTAAACAGCCATAATTTCCGCATTCACAGCGTTCACCGTTTAAATCAATACTTGTATGCCCTATTTCGCATGCAGCACCTTGTGAACCAAGCAAGAGCCTACCGTCTTCAATAATCCCACAACCTACACCATCGCCCACTAATAGATATGCTAAAGTATGAACCGGTTTTTCTCTATCTTCAAACCACCAAGAGGCTAATGCTCCGGCGTTTGCGTCATGCTCAATAAAAACAGGCACTGAAAATGCATTACAAAATTCTTCATTAAAATTAATATGTTTCCATTCATTCATCTGAGAAATAACGGCAACATAGCCTTCATCTCGAAGATATGGCCCAGGCAAAGCAAGCCCCACGGCTACAACATGCGGATTATTATCTATCTCAAATTGTACTTGTTCTTTTATCATTTTAAGAACAGCATTTCTATCATCTTTTGATGAAAAATTTGTATTTTTTTGAGTATATAATTTCCCTGAAATATCAAAACTACCCGTTGCAAACATATTACGACCAAGCTTAATTCCAACAACCTGATATTTATCTGCATTCAGTTTCAAGCCTATAGCTCGCCTATTACCACAACCACCAACGCTACCTATTTCAGAAACTATTCCCATCTCTATTAATGTAGCAATAATTTTTGTGATTGAAGCCTGCGTAAGTCCTGTAAGTCTAGCAATTTCAGCGCGAGTGCAAATTTCACGTTTTTGCAGTATCTTAACTATCACCGAACGATTCATTTCACTTAAATCACTATAATTGTTTCCGGCAACACCATTCATACCACACCTACTTTGCACCTTTTATAGAGTTTTTTATAGAGCAAATCTATCTAGTATTAACGAAGTTGATTATATAACTTTGTTAATATAAAGTCAATCAGTTTTTTTTGTATAATATCTAAGTTTTTAATTAGTTATAGCATTATAACTATTTGCAGTTAATCTCTTGTTTTAGCAAACTTTTTATGTAAAAAATAATTTTATAAAAAAATCATATCGTTATAGATAAATTTGAAAAAAATTGAACTTTGTACTTGTGGTTTTAATTAAAAAGGATTATTATATGTATGAGTGCAATATGCAGCAGGGAGATTGCTTTTATGCCAAATAGTATTTACATAGACCAAAACTTAGGTGTGCCGAACTCGATAAAGTTTCGCCAAGATTTAAGCGCACTAAAGTTAAATAAACTTTGCATGACCGAAGTTGTTAATGCAGATCTCTCGATTGCGGCCTATGGCGAAGAAACCTACTATGCCGGTTGTAAAGATGTTTTAAATAACGTACAAAAGGCCTTAACACTATTTAACTTAGACGATAAAATTTTCCTTTATAGTTACAACTACAGTAACTTTCTTCTTGCCGCCGGTGAAGATGTTCCTAAGGAAGATTTTCTTGCCTTAATGAAACAGTTTTATATGCAGTTTGAATCTGCAGCTTCTTCAGAAATTGATGTAAGTGCTGTTTCACGTTTTGCTGTTGTTTTGCAAGAAGACAGACTCATTGAACGTGCTCTTCATGCTCTTTTGAACGCAAAAGATACAAGAGAAAACTTTATTATAACTCCAGATAGTTTTGACGTTGCAAACTCAATAAAAAACGATGCACAAATACTTGATTTAATCAACTTTGCAATGAAAGAAAATCGAATTGTTCCTTACTATCACGGTATCCGTAATAATGAAACAGGTAAAATAGATAAGTATGAAGCACTTATGCGTATAATGGATACAAATGGTGTTGTATACACTCCATACCGTTTCCTAGATATTGCAAAAAAATATAAAATTTATAACCGTTTAAGTATCGCTATGATTAAGCGTACTCTAAGTGAATTTAGTAACCGCACTGAAAACCTTTCCATTAATATTTCAGCTTATGACATTTCAAGCGAATCTTTTAGAACATGGTTTTACAGGCAGTTAGAACAATATCCTGACGCTACTCGCATAATAATTGAATTTGTAGAAACTGAAAACTATCAAGATGAAATGCTTTTCGATTTCGTTGAAAAAGTACGTAGTTATGGTTGCCGTATCTCAGTTGATGATTTTGGCTCAGGATATGCTACTTACACGACTATTATTTCTCTCTCTCCTAAATTCATTAAGATTGACGGAACTATAATTAAAGACATAGCAACATCTGAAAATAATGTTATTATTCTAAGATCTATCTGCTTTATGGCGGAACTTATTGGAGCAAAAACAATTGCGGAATTTGTTGAAAATGAAGAAATTCAAGCTGTGCTAGAAAAATATGGTGTAAACTATTCTCAAGGCTACCTTTATAGTAAACCATGCCCACTTGAAGACCTAGTACCTTGTGAGTAATCTTACTAAGGTATTCATTAGAAAAGTAATCATTTTAGAAACATATTAAATTTTATTTAAATAAAAATATAAAGGACTATATAAATAACTATATAGTCCTTTTTACTTTAAAAAAGAGAATATTTTAAAAGTATTGCAGTGACTATCTAAATAAAGTCTTGAACAAAGAAGCATAAATTATGCAACAAGCTTTTCTAATTGAACTTCTCTTTCTGCTAAACTTGGGTAGTTTAAACGGGCATTTATATTTTGATAGCGTTCTTTTGCAAGGTTACGCCCTTCTTTTTGTGCCTTAGCTATACAATCGAGATAACAATCGAGGGTTCTTTCAGAAAGAGTTTCAACTTCTGCTGAGAAATAAAAGTCAAATCGTTTTGTTTGTTTTGAAAATTGCAAAGGAAACTCTTTTCCCAGTTCAACAAGCCAAAAGCGTTCTGCTTTAGTTATTGCCAATACTTTATCCATGTTTGGTGATACACAAGGAATAAGGTTATCCATACGCGCATATTTTTCCGTTAAAAGATTACGTCCCTTAGTTTTTGCATCAATAAGGTCTTGCAGATACGATTCTATATATTCATCCGAAAGTACAGAAAAAATCATCCATCTCCAATGACGAAACATATTTGGGTTTTGTTGACAAGTTGCCGGACCACATTCTTGTTTAACATTTAAAAACATCTCGAGCTCTCGCTCTATAACCTCGTTAATATTTTGATTTCTAATATTTAACATGTAACAATCCTAATTCTAAACAATACTAAAAAATAAACTATATTATGATAGGTCAAATGTATTTGGAACACACTATGCACCTAATAATAATAGTAGTTATGTTTTGCATAAAGTCAAACTTAAGAGCCCTTTATTGCATGATTTGCAGAATTTACACAACAAAAAAAGGGAATCATAACTAGCTGATTCCCTTGAAGTTTCTATAAAAACTAAATGGTACCGAGGGCGGGACTCGAACCCAAACCTACGACTAAAATTATACTTATCTAATAAATCCTTATAGTTCAACCTATAAGGAGATATCTTTATGTGTAGCATTACTGAAGCATGGGCAACTTACCTCGAAACAACTAATTCTAAAGAACAAAACCTTAGAAAAGATCGTAATCGTTACAATCTGCATTTAGCAGAGTATTGGCAAGGAAAGCAACTGTCTGACATCAAGATGAAAAACATTTTGGCTTATAAAAAGTGTCTTGCAGAGAAAGGGCTCAGCCCGAAAAGCATTGCTCATTGTCTTTCTCTTCTAAGAACAATCATGTACCGTGCCAAGCAATTTGAAGTGTATGAAGGCAATATTCCTCATTTTAGCATGCCGAAGTATGATAATAAAAGGAATCGCTATCTTACAATCGAGGAGGCTCGATCACTTCTTACAGCTTTATACCCCCGAAGTGAGTTGTGGCATGATATTACCCTCTTTGCGCTCAATACTGGAATGAGAGCAAGCGAGATTTACACACTAAAAGCTGAACATATCAACTTCCCACAAGGTACAATAACACTTTTTGAAACCAAAAATGGAAGTAATCGAACAATACCGCTCAATGACACCACTTTCACTATAAGTCAAAAATATGCTTCAAAGAATTATAACTACTTATTTTCAAATAACAAAATACGAGATGCTTCTACTATTTTTCGTTCTGTTGTAAAGGAACTAAAGTTTAATCACAACATAACTGAAAAAAGAAATCAAATTGTATTTCACTCACTTAGACATACATTTGCCTCGTGGCTTGTTCAAGAAGGAGTAGCTCTTGCAGTTGTAAGCAGTCTTTTAGGACATAAAAGTCTACAAATGACAATGAGATACGCCCATCTTGCACCCGAGCAAGGGAAGCACGCCATAAGCTTAATTCCGAATACCATAAGCCCATTTTATAGTCAAGAAAAAATCTAAAGATTACAAGTAGAAATAGGCAAAACTTAGCAAAACAAGATTGTTTAAATAATAAGTTGTAATCATTAAATAAAACCACTCAAAAGCAACATAAAACGACCCCGCACTTAGATTATAATAGCTCAATATTCCTCCGTATTTAATTATCAAAAAAAATTTTATACGGAGGCATTATTATGATTAGAATTGAAAGTTTATGGCAAGTATATGTTCAATCAAACACACTTAATCAAAAAAGTTTACGAACTGAAACCTACCGTTACAAGAAGCATTTACACCCCTACTGGAAAAACTTTAATCTGAAAAAGTTAAAATATAAAGATATTCATTCTTTTATGGCTACTTTATACAATAAAGGCTTGACTCATAAAACTGTAACACATTGTTTAGGTTTACTTAAAGTAATCCTTAACAGAGCTATTGAATTTGAAGAATATAAAAAGGCTCTGCCTAGATTTCCTAAAATCATAGTCAGCAATAAACGCGAGCGCTTTCTTTCCAAAGAAGAAGCAGAACATCTTTTAGCACTTCTCAAAAAAGAAGTCAATTATGGCATGATATTTCTTTTATAGCTCTAAATACAGGAATGAGAGCAAGTGAAATTTTCAAAATGAAGAACGAAGATATTGATTTTAATAATGGAATAGTTCACCTATATGATACAAAAAACAAGCACTCCAGAAATGTGAATTTAGGTGACGAAAGGTTTAGAATAATAAAGACTTATGCAAAAATGAATATGGCTTTTATCTTTTTTGAAAAACCTCCTCGTGATGTTTCAAATCATTTCAGAAGTGCTGTGAAGGAGGCAGGACTCAATAACGGTGTCACAGATAGGCGTAATATATTTGTATTTCATTCCTTACGACACACTTTCGCCTCATGGTTAGCACAAGATGGAGTAAGTATTTTTGAAATAGGCAAAGTCCTTGGGCATCGAGATATCAGCATGACTATGCGATATGCACATCTTGCACCCAATCACACAAAGCCTGCGATTAATAAACTTGAAAGGGATTTGCTTTCTTCATCAAAAAAGAAAGTTGAAAATCTAGAACCTAAAAAACGTACTAAAAAACAGAGAAAATCCAAAAATAACTCAAGAAAACAAGCTTCTAAGGAGGTAAAAAAAATCTCCTTAAATTCTAATATTGCACATTAATAAATCTCAAAACACCTTTACTCTTTAGAATAAAGGTGTTTTGAGAATACTATAGGTTCGCATAATGGGCTTTATTATACTCTAAATTCACTCTGTACCTTCTTACTTACTTTATAATTGCTGTAGGGAAGGCTGTAGTTTCTACCCGTTCCGTAAGGTAGAATATCTTTTCTTCTTTTTTCGTGATTTTTACCCCTTTATATACAATCTTTTTATTATTTTTGACTCGCTCTATACGGTATATTTCCAAGTGAGGTTTACGTAGACAATCTTTTACAAATGCAATTCTGTATTTTTCATAGTTCTCTTTTAATTGAGTGTACTCATTATGAGTAAGCTGAAACGACAGTTGTTTTCCAGCGGTACCTTTGACTTCAATATAAACTTCTTTTTTACCCTTCATAGCAACTAAATCCCAGCCACAGTTCTCAGATTCAGTACTAACAACCTCATAACCTTTGCCTTGATAGCTCTTAATAACTGTATCTACAGCTACTATTTCAATCTTTTTTTTATCTTCTTGTGATAGTTTTATCCTAAAAAAATCATCTTCACTTACTTTTAGTGTTCTTTCTTTTTTCTGAATATCATCAATATATGTTAAAACCATTTTTTGAACATCTAAACGATCGCTTGCGTACCAAATTGGAGTTTGTCCATAGCCTCCTTTTTTTTTCACTTTTTCTTTATTTTTTTCGGCAGTAGGTATTAGTATTTCTCTCTCATCTTCTGGTATACAAAAACAGTTTTCTTTGTCTGCACGAGCATAGTAATATTGCGAATGCCCTTGAATAAGCCTATCTTCAAGAGGTTTTGGTTCTCTATAAACTGTTGCATTTTGATACCAACCAACAACTCTTGTACCTTTTGCGTAAGGATTTTTTGAAATAAAAACAACAGTCACACCTTCTATAAAAGCATCTTTGCTTCCTGCACCTAATCTTTCAATTCCAATCTTTGTAGGTTTATTACCTTTATACCACTTTAGAGGTACATATCCAAACACATCTCCATCTTTTTCCAAAAAATTAAATTGTTCATGCCCAGTCTTATTTTCAACAACATAGCCAAAATTTGAAATTACCATATCTTCTTTTGTCTGACCTTGATAGTTCTTCATCCACCCTATGTTGAAAAAGATAATTGGAGTCTTACTTTTTGACATATTTCCTCCATGTATTTAAATCAGTTTATTTTACTTCTTTATTTATTATAATCTGTATATTTTTTATTTGCAAATAATCTTTGCTACGAAGAACTAGTTTATATAAAAAATATCACTCAAGAGTAAGAATTTGATTTTTTTTGAATAAATAAGGCTAAAACAAAGCAAAATAAAGCACTTCTAAGGCAATCTATCAAAAAATCAAACCAATTCAGAGAATACCTACGAATAAAAGGAAAGTTTTGATAAACACTATCATTATTTTCCTTTTTTTGTTATAATGCTCCTCAAATCCAAAAGGCAGGACAGATAAAGTAAGCTTACTTTTTTAAAGAAGCAACTTTATAGCCTGCTCGATAATAATCGAGTTTGCCTTATTCGCTAAAGCTCAACGTGATAAGAAAGAGGAAAAATGAAGAAAGAAATTAGAGAAATTATGATGAGGGTTTACCTCACAAAAAATGAATACCAACAAATCATTGACTCAAGCAGTCGTGCAGGTATGACAATCTCAAGTTTTGCACGAGCAGTATGCCTTGGAACTCCTGTAGTAAGCCGTGAAGATGCACAGGCAAGAAGAGAATTATTGAAAATCAATGGGGACTTAGGTCGACTTGGCGGTCTTTTAAAGCTTGCAATAACCGAAAAGGATAACCCACAAGATTTTCGCCCTCTACTAAAGGAAATAGAAAGAAGGCAGCTTGAATTAAAAAGGGCTCTCAGAAGAATATGATTAGTAAGCATATAACCTGTAAAGCGGAAAATGATAACTACCGCAGACTTGCAAACTATATTGCCGATGCAAGTCATAAAGGGGAAAAGTGTTTGCTTTCATGGGTTGCAGGTGCGTGGAATAGTGACGATTACAATCTTGCAATTGAAGAAGTCGAAGCAACTCAAGAGCTAAATACTCGAACTAAAAAAGAAAAAACATATCATTTACTGATATCATTCCGTATGGAAGATGAAGATAAGCTCACCTCTGACGACTTCAAAAGCATAGAAAAACGCTTTGCAGAAATACTTGGCTTTACAGAGCATCAAAGACATTGTGGGGTACATATAAATACTGATAATATTCACATGCATATAGCCTACAATATGATTCACATTGATAAACTTACAAGACACGAACCTTTTCAAGATTACAAATCTCGTGATATTTTGTGCCGTCAACTAGAGCGAGAATACGGACTTTCCATAGATAACGGTATTGATCCATTAGATGACTCCCCTAAGCTTTCACAAGGTTCAGCGACTAAAGAAAGCCTTACAGGCGAAGAAAGCTTTGAGCGTTTTGTGATGGGTAAGCATGACGAGATTATAGAACAACTTGAGAATCTAAATTCTTGGGAAGAGGTTCATCAAGTCTTTGGACAATATGGACTTGAAATAAAACCACGAGCAAATGGTCTATCTATCAAGAATAAAGAAGGAAAACAATCCTTGAAAGCAAGTAAATTTAACCGTGAACTTTCCTATAAAAAAATGACTGAACGTTTTGGTAACTACCAAGCAAGTAATCAAGATATCAAAGCTAAAGATTGGTATAAAAGAAAACCGCTTGCAATCGATTATAAAAGTTTACTTTGGAGAGAGTTTGTTCAGACAACAAAGCTTGAAGAAATCAATAAAATCAAGCAGAAGTGGTTCAAGGAAGAATTACGACTTAGTGGACTTGCAGTTAGTAAAAGGACTCAATTTGAACTACTAAAACAAGTCAAAATCAAGAAACAGCTTGAAATAAATGAGCTACGACAAAACCTGACTGTCGATAGCAGTAATTGGCAGGATTTCCTTATAAAAAAAGCTACAGAAGGCAATGAAGAGGCTTTAGAAGTGCTCCGCAAACAAAACTCCCCTACTCACAAAAAACTTGATCTTAGAGCTAAAGGTACTGTTCTTAATTCCTTGAAACAAAGCCATGAAAACTGGTCGACAAAAAAAGAAATATCGAGTCTTGATTTCACATCTAAGTCTAAAAATATTTTGTTTGCTGTAGCCGACATGAAAGCAAGTACAGAACTTGATTTTATCTATAAAATTACTCCAAATGGAGCAATTCTCTTTACTTTTTCCGACGGAGCAAAAGTCATAGACTACGGGCGCAAGGTCACTACTACCAAAAATGCAAAGGATATAGGTAAGCAGTATGAAATCATGCGGGGAATTCGCATGGAAGATAGAAGTCATAAGGAGGTTAATTTAGATCTGGGGAGGTGATATTGTGAGATTTACAAATTTTATAAATTTTGCTAAAATTATAATATACAATATAATATATTATATGTTTCATTATTTTTTACTATTTGAACATTTTTTTGGGAGTGATAAATGTATATAATAAGATTTTAGCCTTTCTTTTCATTTATGTATGTTTAAAGCTTTTTAAACTATCCAAGTTATTAAACTTACACCAACATTAGTATATGTTTTCACCTAGCAAAAGCAATATCAAAATAATCAAAAATTTCAGCGCAATTTTCTAATCACTACTAAGGAGTAATATTATGGAAAAAGATGAAGTTCATTGTAATAGTAAAACAAATACACTAGACTGTTTTTTTCTTGCTATACTATTCTTTCTGTTGTTTATAACATTGCTCTTACTTAATATATATGCCCTGCTACCTTTGGTACTACTTACATTTTTTATTGGTTTTATTTTAGGCTGTATATTTAAAAATAGAAAAGGCAATTATAAAGTCTATGAGAGATGGACGATAAATATAAACGGTGAAAAACGTCCCTTAGATGATGCAAAGTATTTTGAAGAAATGTTCGGAAATTTAGAAGACCAAGATATAAAAACTATCCAAAGGAAAATTGAAAAAGCTCTCGAAAAAGCACACGACATAAGAAAGTTTGAAATTGAACTCTTGTGGAAACGAGCAACTTACTATTGGGTAATGATAGCATTCATTTTTGGTGTATATAGTTTCACCTTTAAATTCCTAACAGACGACTTACAAAAAAATCAAAATATCATCTCAAATATTGATTTTTTTCTACCAGTTTCACTTACTATTGTTGCCTATATTGGTTTTATGATTTCAACATTTTGGATTGAGGTTGCTAAAAGCTCAAAAAGGTGGTATGAAAACTGGGAAAAACATATTGACAAGCTAGAGTACTACGTAACGGGTAACCTTCATAAAGTTGTTTCGCATAATCCAAGAGCTCCAGTAGTTGCGTCTATTTCGAAACTAACAATTGCATCTGCATATATTGTAACTATGGGCTGGCTTATACTACTCATATATTCGGCCATTATTCTTCATGAGACAAGTGATATCTATATAATATTTCTAATGTTTCTCTCTTTAGTAGGTATAATATTATGGTACATAGTTCGCAAATACTGTATAAGTAAGAGAGCATAACACATTAACTTTATGTAGAGACTATATATGCAAATAGAAAAAACAGTATCATTTAGTGGATATAGACCTGCTAAACTCCCGAATCAAGGTGATGAAAATTCCCTTGAAGTGAAGACTATCAAGAAAAGCTTAGTTGATGCTGTCAGTCAAGCGATTGATATGGGGTATGATACTTTTCTCGTGGGTATGGCAAATGGTTTTGATACTTACGCAGGCGAAGCTGTTGTTGAGCTAAAGAAAATCTATTCTCATATAAAGCTTGTTTGTGTACTTCCTTTTGCAAAAACCGATAATGATGAAGAAAGAATATCAAAAGAATATAATCTGCTAACTGATAATGCAAGTGAAATTATTACCCTTGCTGAAAATTATAGCCGAGGAGCGTATTACTTAAGAAATGAATATCTTGTTGATAATTCTTCTTTGCTCATTTGTTATTATGACGGAAAACTAGGTGGAACAGAATATACTGTTGACTATGCAAGAAAAAATCAAAAACAAATCGTCAACTTAGCACCTCAAGACACTGATGTAATTAAGATTTTTGACAATATAAACAATATTGTAAGAGATGATTTAGAAAAGACAATAAAAAAAGGAGCAAAAGTATCTATTGCTTCTGATTCTTTTTCTATTTTTGCGTATGAAGAATTAAAAAGAAGACTAAAACAAGTAAAGCAACTTGACTTTATATTTACTTCACCGACCTTTACGAACGAAAAAGCCCCTAAAGAAAAAAGAGAATTTTATATTCCACAATTAAATCGTGAACGTTCACTTTATGGTTCTGAATTTGAAGTAAAGCTTCGTAACGAACTTAGTCAAAAAGCGATAGCCAAAGAATGTGCTGACTGGATACGAAAGAAAGTTACGTTTAAATCTAATGTAACTTCTCAATTTATGCAAGGCTTCTTGAATACTGAGGCAAACATTGACGGTATTGAAAAACAATACACATACACTCCTATAAATGGATTTACAACCGTTGAAATTGGTAGTGAACGAGGAAATAACGCGTACAATGTCGTTAATCGTATAGCTTCACCAAGTAATAAACATTACTTGGATCTATTTACTCAGCTATGGAATGACAAGGAAAAACTCTTAGATGTTACCGATGAGGTCATTAACAATATAACTGCTGTATATAAAGAAAATTCCCCTGAATATATCTATTTCCTCACCCTATATCATATTTTTAATGAGTTTTTAGAAGATATTTCAGAAGATGTGCTTCCAAACGAGGCGCTTGGTTTTAAAGAAAGCCTTATTTGGAATAAGCTTTACAACTTTCAAAAAGATGCTGCTCTTGGTATTATTACAAAGCTTGAAAAGTATAATGGCTGTATTCTAGCAGATAGCGTTGGACTTGGTAAAACGTTTACGGCTCTTTCAGTTATAAAGTATTATGAAAGCAGAAATAAAGACGTGCTTGTGCTTTGCCCAAAAAAACTTGCTGACAACTGGAACACCTATAAAGGAAACTACGTTAACAATATTTTACAAGGCGATAGATTTTCCTATACGGTTCTTTATCATACAGACTTAGGCAGAGAAAAAGGTTTCTCGAACGGTATTGATTTGTCTAAACTCAATTGGGCAAACTTTGGTTTGATTGTCATTGATGAAAGTCATAATTTCAGAAATGGCGGAGAAATAAAAACTAAGGAAAATGACAAAGAAAATCGCTACACTATGCTTTTGAATCAAGTTATTAAAGCAGGTATTCAGACAAAAATTCTTATGCTTTCCGCAACGCCTGTTAATAACCGCTTCAACGACTTAAAAAATCAGCTTGCTTTGGCCTATGAAGGTGATGTGGAGAATATTGACACTAAGCTTAATACAAAGCATTCCATAAACGATATTTTTAGGACAGCTCAAAGGGTTTTCAATATTTGGAGTAATCTTCCCGTAGCTGAGCGAACTACTACAGAGCTTCAAAAAATGCTTGATTTCGATTTCTTTGAAGTCTTAGATAGTGTGACAATAGCACGCTCAAGAAAGCAAATAGAAAAACATTACGATATGACTGATATAGGCACATTTCCAACAAGGAACAAGCCTATCTCAAAACGTCCCCCTTTAACAAATCTTGATAATGCCATTTCATATAATATCATTTTTGATAATCTTATGAAGCTTACTTTAGCTGTCTATACACCGCTCTTTTATGTGCAGCCAAGCAAAAGGCAAAAATACGCAGATCAACTCTTCAATAAAGATATAGACTTTGCAAAAGGGCGTGAACAAGGTATTAAAAAACTTACTGCTATCAACCTAATGAAAAGAATGGAAAGCTCTGTCTATGCATTTAGTCTTACTCTATCAAGAATTAAAGATTTGATTGATGGCGTTATAAAAAATATTGAAGATTTTGAAGCTACTCGTGAAGCTAAAACTATTTTGCTCACAGATATTTCTTCTGAAAGACAAGAAGATTATGACATTGACGATCAAAATATGAACTTCTTTTCTGTCGGGAAAGATGTAAAAGTAAAACTTGAAGATATGGACTACACTTCATGGAAAAGAAATTTAGAACATGATTTACTTGTTTTACAAGAACTTGCTGATTTAATATATCTAATCACTCCAAAACATGATGCAAAACTTCAAGAATTGTTTTCCGTGATTGACGATAAAATCAAAAATCCTATAAATAATGATAATAAAAAGATTATTATATTCACAGCTTTTGCTGATACGGCAAGCTATCTCTATGATAATGTAAGCCAAATTATAAAAGAAAAGTATAATCTCAACACAGCGATGATAACAGGTAGTGTTGATGGCAGAACAACAATTCCAAAATTCAAAGCAAATCTCAATGAAGTGCTTTCTTGTTTTTCGCCTAAATCAAAAGAAAAGCATCTTACCATGCCGAATAATACTGATACTATTGACATCCTCATAGCAACAGATTGTATTTCAGAAGGGCAAAATTTGCAGGATTGTGATTACCTTATAAATTATGATATACATTGGAATCCTGTACGTATCATTCAACGCTTTGGACGTATTGACCGCATAGGCAGTGAAAATTCTGTTATTCAGCTTCTTAATTTTTGGCCTGATATTTCATTAGATGAATATATTAATCTAAAGTCAAGAGTCGAAACAAGAATGAAAATCGTTGATATGACGGCTACAGGCGATGACAACATCATTTCAGACGAAGAAAAAATAGACCTTGAATACCGTAAAAAACAACTTGAAAAGCTTCAAGATGAAGTTGTTGATTTAGAGGATATAAACGGCGGTATTTCTATTATGGACTTAGGCTTGAATGAGTTCAGAATGGATTTGCTCGACTATATAAAAGATAACAACGATATAGAAAAAGCTCCTTACGGACTTCATGCTCTTGCACAGAAAAAGGAAAGCTCCGAAGAAGGGATTATCTTTATTTTGAAAAACATCAATAAAGACATACATATACAAAGTAAAAATAGGCTACACCCTTTTTATATGGTATATATTTCAAAAGATGGTTCAATCTTGTGCGACCACCTTTCGCCAAAAACTATGCTTGACTCAATGAGAATGGTTTGTAAGGGGAATTCAGAAGTAAACACAGAACTTACAAAGATATTCAATGAAGAAACAAACGACGGTAAAAATATGTCAAGTGTTTCTAAGTTATTGAGTGAGGCTATTTCTTCTATTATTCAAGTAAAAGAAGAAAGTGATATTTCTTCATTCTTGAAAGGAGATGATTTTTCATTCTTTTCTAATGAAATAAAAGGATTAGACGATTTTGAACTTTTATCATTCTTAGTGATAAAATAACAAGAGGTTCTTATGTTTAACTTACCCAAACAAACCGAAATACAAAAATTCATTCCTAAAAAAGCTCTTTTAGAGAATAATAACTTGTCAAAATCCGACAAAGATATTTTTGAAAAGGATATTCAAAAAGTAAGTCTACAGCACGATATTTCAACTCGAACCACAACATTAGCAGAAGCAAATGGCATAAAATCTTTTTATATAATGCTCATTGAATTAAAAGAGAAGGATTTTAATCCAAGAAGTATTGAAATAGTAAAAAGTCTTATAAATCAAAATGTTCTTTATGTTCTGCAATATGAAGATGAAGCCAGACTTGCAATCTATCATACAAAGCTTATTCTAGGCGATTGGAAAAAACTAGATTTTATTGAAATCAACTTACAAGGGCTTGATTTAAATGCTGTTTGGGAAAATCTTGTGCAAGAAGTCGGCAAAATTGAAATTGTAGAAGAAAATACCCTTGAAGAACAGATTTTACAAAATGCTGAAAGAGAAAAACTGCAAGCTCAAATTGCACGTTTAGAGAAGAAAGCATGGGCAGAAAAACAGCCAAAGCGGAAGTTTGAGATTTTAGATGAGATTAATAAACTGAAAAACAAATTTTACCCCATTTAATTTATCATAAAGTAGAAAGTCTATAGGAGATTTTATGTATTTATCAGAAGTAAAAATAATAAACTTTAGACAATTCAAAGAAATTACAATACCCTTTTCTAAAGGAATCACAGCTTTTGTCGGAAAAAATGATAGTGGCAAAACTACTATTATAGATGCTATAAGAATTGCTCTAACAACGAGAGATAAAGAAGTGCATTGGATTCAAGTTGAAGATTTTCACACCGATACTAATGGAGACATAGCAACTACTTTTTCGATAACATGTACATTTAGCGACCTTACTCATGATGATAGCGCTGCTTTTGCTGAAATATTAACATACAACCCTGATGAAACTACAAGCATAGTTTTAAACTATTCAGCAACTCGTCGCTCTCTTTTAACAAGTGACAGACGATGGCTTGATATAAAAATTACTAATAGCACAGGTAACGATGGTACTAAAATAGTTTCTGAAATGAGGGAACTACTTGCAGCAACATACTTAAAACCGCTAAGAGATGCTGAACGTGAAATGTCAGCTGGTAAAAGTTCACGCTTATCACAAATTCTATCGCAAATCGAGAGCATTCACGATGGAAATTCCTTTTCATTAGCAATGCTTAAAACACTGGATAACGATTCGATTAAAGAACTAGGACTAGTTGGACTTTCTGATTTATTTGCTCACCATATTAAAGAAAATAAAAGTATTGGAGAAGCAAAAAAAAATGTTAATGATAAATATTTAAATGAACTTTCTTTTTCAAATAACAAACTAACAAGCAATATTAATTTTGTGAGTCATATAAATGAAGAAGTGCGATTGCGCCAAGTATTAGAAAGGCTTGAACTAGAAGAAGTTGACAGTAAAGGTAATATTGGCTTAGGTTCAAACAATATTCTATATATGGCTTGTGAACTTCTTTTGCTTGACAGCGAAAAAGAGGGTTTCCCCATACTACTGATAGAAGAGCCTGAAGCTCATATTCATCCTCAACGACAAATAAGACTAATCAATTTCCTTAAAAAAATTGTTAAGAAAACAGAGAACACGTCACCTGTACAAATTATTCTTACAACGCATAGTCCAAACTTAGCTTCTACAATACCTGTTGAGAACTTAGTTCTTATAACAGATAATCAAGCCTTTTCCTTAGCTCCAGAGTATACAAAGCTGAAAAAAGAAGATTATAAATTTCTTGAAAGATTTCTTGATACAACAAAAGCAAACTTATTTTTTGCTCATGGTGTTATTGTTGTAGAAGGAATCGCAGAAGCTATTCTATTACCAACTATTGCAAAACTTATGGGAAAAGATTTGACAGAACATGGCGTTTCTATTGTAAATGCAGATGGAACTGGGTTAAGCCGTTATAGTAAAATTTTTCAAAGGAAAGATGATAGCTTACCTCATTTGCCAATTCCTGTTGCATGTATAACTGATAGAGACATTATGCCAGATTGTGCACCTGAAATTCTCGGTTTAGATAAAAATGCCACTAAAAGACGCTGGAGGATGGAAAGTGACTTCACAGACGAGGAATTAAAGGATAAAATTGCTAAAATACTTCAACACGATGGACAAAATGTAAGAACCTTTGTTTCAGATAAGTGGACTCTTGAATATGATTTAGCCTATTATGACTTAGATTATTGCGTGCATCAAGCTATTATTTTAGCAAAAAACGATGAAAATATTTTAGAAGGAAAAAAAACTTATAATACAGTAGTGAATGAAGCAAGAGATACATATCCTATAGCAGATGGAGACGAAGTATATGAAAATGACATCGTAAAAATATATAAGCCTTTACGCAAAAAGCAAGCTTCAAAAGCTATAACAGCTCAATATTTAGTCGATATTTTAGAAGATTGGGCGAAGGAAAATAACATTTCAAGCGACGATATAAGAGAGTACATACCCGACTATCTTCTTGAGGCAATTGATTATGTTACAGATTTTTCACTAACTCCTACTGAATCAGGGGTAGCAGATGAATAATCCTGATATACTTATCCCAAGTGTTTCCGATGAAGATATCAACTGGGTTGAAAATCTAATGAATTTAGAATTAGATGACGAAAGAATAGCATTTTTAAAATGTAATACTTCCGTAAATATCAATGCTTGCCCAGGCAGCGGAAAAACAACTTTAGTTGTCGCAAAACTTGCTATATTACTTCGCAAATGGAAATATAAATCAAAAGGAATATGTGTTCTTTCACATACAAATGTTGCTCGTGAAGAAATTGAATCGAGACTAGGAAATACTCCAGAAGGTCAAGCTCTGCTATCTTATCCTCACTTTGTTGGGACTATACATAGTTTTGCAAGTAAATTTTTAGTTGCTCCATATATGAAATCTAAACACATTGATAATATTGTGGTGGATGATAACTTAACAATTCAAAAACGTAGAGCTTTATTTAGATATGCCTACTACGAGATGAATACTTATTTACAAAGAGAGCATTCATCTTTAGACGAGATTAAGATTACTTCGATAGAACCTTTTCAGTATTTACATGGAAAAAGAAGCATTGCTTTAAATATAAATTATTCAAGAAAAATAGTTGAAGTTCTTAAAAGTTCTCTTAGATCAGGTTTCTTGCGTTATAGTGAAGTTTTTGTTCTAGGTAACTATATATTAGATAAACATCACGACGTTTCAACAACTCTTCAAAATCGCTTTCCCTATGTTCTTTTAGATGAAATGCAAGATACTGATGGAAGTCAATGGGAAACATTAAACAAGATATTTAAAAAAAATGAAAATCATACATTTCAAACTGTAGGCGATTATAATCAAGCTATCTACCACAGTACGACTATCCAGGAAGAAGAACAAGAGGAAGAGCAAGGCAATAGTAGTACTAATATGTCTATATCAAATAGCTTTAGATTTTGTAATAATATTGCTTCACTTGCAAATAAGAGTGCTATTACTCCTTTAGTTCTTACAGGAAAAGGTCCGCAATTTTTTGATGCTTTAACAACATCTCAAAACACCATATTTATATTTCCTCAAAATGAATCATCAAAAGTATTGCCTGCTTTTGGCGAACTTCTTCTTAGTTCTTTCACGGATGAACAGCTTAGATCAAAACATAAAATTTATGCTGTAGGTGGTGTGCATAGACATAAAGAAGAAGATTGTAAAGAAAACCATCTTCCTAAAAGTGTTATTCACTATTGGCAGGATTATAATCCAAACAATCTAAACAAAAAAGATTATAATCCAGACACTTTGCTTGAATACTTTTACATAGCAAAAGACTTATTTCAAAATGAAAAAGATTCTCTCGGAGCTTTTAATAAACTTGCAAGTGGAATTTATAGGTTAATCAGTTTGGTAGAGCAAGACTTAAAGATTCCCCATTTTCCCCATAAAAAGCTTTTAGATTTACTAGAAAATAACAATGTTATTTCAAAAGAATATAAAATCTTTTGTTTAGACTTTTTTCTTTCTCAAAATGTATTTGATGAACCAAACTGGGAAGATACAAAACAAAAGCTTTTTATTATTCTAGGGGAAGAGATTATATCTAGCGAATCTCTTTCAAATAAAGAAGTTACTTCTTTTCTTGCATGGGAAAGAACCACTTCTATAGAGCAAGAAAATTTTACTGATAATTATAAAAAGATCAACTGTTATCAGCATATACAAGGTGAACGAGAAGTTGAAATCAACCTTTCGTCTATACATGGAGTAAAAGGACAAACTCATTTAGCCACTTTAGTTTTAGATACCTACAGTAGAACACACTTCTTTAAGCAGCTACTACCTATCATAGCTACTGGAAAAGTCGATAAAAAGCAATTAGCACGAATGAAACAATGTTATGTTGCAATGACACGCCCTACACATTTACTCTGCCTTGCTGTAGCTGAAAGTTCTTTACCTATACCCACAACTTGGGAAAAGCATAAAAGTGAACTTGAAGAGCTTGGGTGGAAAATTAAAAATTTATAACATAATAAAAGTTTGAAATAACATAAAATACAATGGAGTTTGTAAAATGGAACTTATTATAACATATGTTCAAGAATGGTGGCACGCTCTTTTGCTGACAATAGCAGGAACAGGGGTAACACTTGGATTGTTGGCAAATTTTTGTTCAAAATTCTTCACTTCAATTTTCCTAAAAAAATATGATCTACAAAATAACGAAAAACTTGAAACTCTAAAATCTGAGCTCATGCACGAACTTGAAAAAGAAAAAGCAAAATTAGGAAATAAAACTTATATTAGTAAAGTTCGTTTTGATGCGGAATTTCAAATATATAGAGAATTATCATCTGCTTTTTTTTGATACAATGCACTCTATCAGTGATATTATCCCAGCAAGTGAAGAATACCTTGAGCGAGCAAGCTTGTATTCTGATGAGCAAATGAAGAATTGCTACTATAAAGCACTCGACGATTTTAACGTTGCAAAAAATACACTTCACAAAAATGCACCGTTTATAAGTGAAGCACTTTACGACCAGTACTCAAAAATGGTAGAGCTTTTTCCGGCACAACTTGACAAGTATGGTAGATTTTACAATTTTAAAGTTAATGGAAATACAAAGTTCGGAGAAATTGTAATTACGGCAGAAGATACTGAAAAGACACTTGAAATCCATGGTGATCTAATGGATATAAGTGAAAAAACGCGTGAATATCTAGCTCGCCTTGAAGTGCTAAGTTGAGGGAAGAACTACATGTGGCATACCACCATTTGTACAATTGAATAGAAAATCATTACCATCGTATAAGATTTTTCCTGTAACACCAATAAATTCATTCCAGTTTACAGTTGCAATTTGTTCAAGTTCTGTTACAGGAATAGATTGCAAATCAACACGAGCATATTTATCAAGCTCATCAATTAAGAATAATTGTAACTGTACGGCTGTTTTTGTTCTTTTTAGTATATTGGGGTTACTTAAGTTCTTTTCTAGTATTTTTTGACGTTCTTCATCTAGGGCAGGTAACTCAATTCGTTCTTTTTTTAGAATAGCTTCATGTGAACCATTCTCACAAAAACTTACTTCTTTCCAATCTTCCTGTCTAAGCTTCTTCACAAAATTATATGCCGCTTTATTTTTATTCTCAGTATATTGACTATGAGATTGTTTGCTGTTAAAGAAAAATTTAATTCTAACTTCTATTGTATTTTCCATTTTTACCACCTAATGTATTACCTTATTTTCAAGATAGGCGAACATATTTAATATGTCAAGTTGCTATAGCTTACACTATTTGACATAACTTCTAATCTAGCTTAAAATCTTTTTGAAAATTAACGCTAGATTAGGAGTTTTTTCTATGCAAAAACTACCCACAGAAACCCAAAATAAAGTAACTCAAAACAGAGATAAAATAACGGCTCTTTTTCCTAATTGCCTTACCGAACGCAAGAACAAAGAGGGCGAGATTGAGCATGTCATTGATTTTGATAAGCTCAAGCAGGAGTTGTCTGATTATGTAGTTGAAGGACCAAATACAGGAGAGGGTGAACGCTATCAATTCACATGGCCTGACAAAAAGAAATCTATTCTTCTTGCAAATGCTCCTATTTCTAAGACCTTGCGTCCGTGCCGAGAGGAAAGCGTTAATTTTGATACTACAGAAAATCTCTATATTGAGGGCGATAATTTAGATGTTTTAAAGATTTTACAAGAAACTTATTTGAATAAAGTCAAGATGATATACATTGACCCGCCTTACAATACTGGTAATGATTTTGTCTATGAAGATGATTTTGCACAATCTCTTGATGAATATAAAGAAATTAGCGGAGATTACGACGAAGAGGGAAACAGACTTTTCAAAAATACTGATTCAAACGGTCGTTTTCATACCGATTGGCTCAATATGATATATCCACGTCTAAAAGTTGCTAAAGATTTACTTGCAGAAGATGGCGTAATCTTTATATCTATTGATGATAATGAAGTACATAATTTAAGAAAGGTTTGTGACGAAGTTTTTGGGGAAGTTAATTTTATTGGTTTAATGACTATACAAAGTAACCCAAGAGGTTCACAAGCAAGTAGACATTTATCAAGTGTGCATGAATATTTATTAATGTATGCTAAAAAAAGTTCTTCCTTACAATTAAAAGGTGTTTCTAAGTCAGAAGACAATATTAATGAATATTCTGAAATTGATAAAAATGGGCAAAAATATCGCTTTCTTGGGTTACGCCAACGAGGAGGAGCTTGGAAAAAAGAAGATAGACCACTGATGCACTATCCAATTTACGTTAATCCTATTGATGGGCATGTAGCTTTAGAACCTGATGAAAATTTTTATGTTGAAGTTATTCCACAGCGTCCAACAGGGGAATTAAGTAGATGGACTTGGGGCAAAGAAAAGTTTTTAGCTGAAATAAACAAAGTAGTTGGAAAGCAAGTTAATAGAGTTGGTGTTGATAATGCGTGGGATATTTTTAGAAAAGATTACCTTCTTGATGACAATGGAAAAGAAAAAACAGCTAAAATTAAAACAATCTGGAACGAGAAAGAAATTAATTATCAAAATGCAAAAAATGAATTGAAAGAATTATTTTCTACTTCAGAAGTATTCGATTTTCCAAAACCTACTTATATAGTAAAACAACTTTTAAGCATGCTTTTTACATCATCTCAAGACATCATCCTCGACTTCTTCTCAGGTTCGGCGACAACAGCACATGCAGTTATGCAATTAAACGCAGAAGATAATGGTAATCGTAAATTTATTATGGTTCAAGTTCCAGAATTGACTTATACAGGCAAAGAAGAAGAATACACTGATAATCAAGGCGAAAAGCAAAAGCGTTTTGTCATGGATAAAGAAACAGGATATCCCGAAATACAAAAAGACCATGAAGCCAGAAAAGCAGGATATTATACCATTCCTCAGTTAGCAAAAGAACGTATTCGCCGTGCAGGAACAAAAATCAAAGAAGAAAACCCACTCACTACTCAAGATTTAGATATCGGCTTTAGGGTATTGAAAGTTGATTCTTCAAACATGAAAGAAGAGATACACAAAAGACCAGTAACAATAACTCAAGCAGACCTTTTTGAGCAAGAAGACAATATCAAAGAAGAAAGAACAGCAGAAGACTTGCTCTTTCAAGCTATGCTACAATTAGGAGTGCTCCCCTCATATAAAATAGAAGAAGATGTTATTGCAGGTAAAAAAGTGTTCACAGTCAACTATCCATCTCTTATTGCTTGCTTTGATGAAAATGTAACCGAAGAAGTTATCACTGAAATTGCAAAAAGAAAACCTTTCTACTTTGTTATGCGTGATTCCTCTATGGCTTCTGATAGCCTTGCTGTAAACTTTGATAATATCTTCAAGCAGTACTCCGATGAAACAAAAAGGTTGGTTATTTAGTTATGGAAAAAAATGAAACTCTACTAAAAATAATTCTTACTTGCTTAGCTATCATTTTGATATATTTAGTAATCTACTCTTCAACTATTTTACTAGATTTCTTGTCTAATGTTAAAGCTATATCTTCAAACGACTTCTTTTCCTTTAGTGGCGGTGTTATTGGAGCTCTAATAGCTGGAGCAATTACGCTTATAGCTTTATACTTAACAATAAAAAATGCAAATAAAAAGAATTCTGAAGCTCTTAGGCAACAACTAGCCATCGAAGTAGATAATTCACACACAATGAAAATTAATAGTTATAAAAAAATTACAAGTGAAACTATAGCTGACATGGTAAATTTAATCAACATGCTCAAGAAGTTTCGTACATTCAATCAAAATTATTATTTAGAACGAAAAAACATATTAGCTCTTTTTCAAAACTATAACAGAAACATGTTATTATTACGTTTATCTACTGATATATTTCATGATTACTCTATGTGTGAAAACTGTAGTAGGTGTGTAATTCAAGCACAACCAATGCTAGCAAATAGAGCAACTCAGCTACAACAAAAATTTAGAGAAGTTGAAATCACACTTGAGAAAGCATTTTTTACAATTGACGAAGCACTTCTTCTTTCAATGGATGCTACTGAAATACTTTCAAAGCGAACCAATACTCAAGAACTTAAGACTAGTGCTGAAAAACTAGCCGATATGCTCACTCAAAACCCTAACCTTTCCTCAGATAAAACAGTACAAGATTATCAGAATGATATCATACGCCTATCAAAAGAGCTTGAAGGGCTCGATGCACAAATAAATAAACTTACAGATGATATTAGCTCAAGATACAAGCTTGGAAATAGTTATCTTGAAAAGCTTGTTACTGAGCAACATGAACCTTTACTAACTGCAATATACCGATACTATTCAGCAAGAGATTATTTTCTTAGCGAGAATTATAACTATGCTCTCAAGCATGGAACAAAAAGTAAGCTTTGTAATAAGTTTAACTTTTATGAAGATAAATAGTAATTGGAGTATTTAAATTAAGAGCCTATTATGACAAATCAAATTGATATAACAAACGAACAGCACTTCGACTATATAAGTCAGCTTATCACACAAGCAAGAGAAAATACATTTCGTAAAGTAAATGAAGAACTTATTTTGCTTTACTTTAACGTTGGCAAATATCTTTCAGAGGAAAGCAAAAATCATTCTTATGGTGACAGCTTTATTAAAGTCCTCGCTCAAATGATAAAAGTAAGAAATCCAGAACTTAAGGGGTTTAATGTTCGTGGACTTCAAAGAATGAAGCAATTTTATGAGCTATATCAATATGATAAAAATACGTCATCACTGATGACGCATTTAAGTTGGACACACCATCTCAAAATTATGTCTTCTTGCAAAAGTCTTGAACAACGTCATTTCTATATGAAATTAGCAATAGAAGAAAAATATAGTGTCCGTGAACTCGAAAGGCAAATTGATAGCTCGTATTACGAGAGAGCTTTACTCTCAAAAGAAAAACTTCTTCCTGTATCTATTGACGATAAAATCAAAAATCAATTTCTAGATACTTATGTTCTTGATTTCCTCAATCTTCCACAGCAGTTTTCTGAGAAGGATTTTAAAAAGGCTATTCTTGCAAATCTCAAGAATTTCTTGCTTGAAGTTGGTAAAAGCTTTACCTTTATCAGCGAAGAATACAGAGTTCAAGCTGGGAACAAGGACTTTTTTATTGACTTACTTTTCTACCATAGAGAGCTTTCTTGCTTAGTTGCTTTTGAGCTAAAAATAGGCGAATTCAAGCCCGAATATCTTGGAAAAATGAACTTCTATCTTGAAGCTCTAGATCAAGACCACAAGAAAGAGCATGAAAATCCAAGTGTCGGCATTATTCTTTGTGCATCAAAAGATGATGAAGTGGTACAATTTGCATTAAATCGCAGCTTGTCACCGACGCTTATAGCAGATTATACTCTCAAACTTCCTGATTCCAAACTGTTGCAACAAAAACTACACGAACTAACACAACTACTGCCTATTGAATAGCACGAACAAAAAAGGAATTCTATATGAAATTCAACTTCAAAATACAACAATACCAAACAGATGCTGTTAAAGCTGTAGTAGACGTTTTTAAGGGGCAACCCTTTGAAGACAAGTTCTCATATAGACGTGATTTAGGCGATAGCAAAAAGTTAGAACAATATATGCTTACTGCGACAGATTCTGAACTTGAAGCAGGCTTTAAAAACAATGAAATAAGAATTGATGACAATGACATATTCAAAAATATAAAATCAATTCAGCAAGATAATAATATAAAGCTTGCACCTGCACTTGTGAAAGAAAAAGGCTTGGGTTCTTGTATTTTAGATGTTGAAATGGAAACTGGTACTGGTAAAACTTATGTTTATATCAAGACTATGTTTGAGCTAAACCGTCAATATGGTTGGTCAAAATTTATTATTGTTGTGCCTTCTATTGCTATTCGTGAAGGTGTAAAGAAAAGTTTTGAAATTATGGAAGAGCACTTCTTTGAAACATACTCAAAGAAAGCACGCTTTTTTATCTATAGCAGTTCAAATCTTACTAAATTAGACGATTTTTCTTCTGATAATAGCATCAATGTTATGATTATCAATACTCATGCCTTTGCTAAGTCTTTTGAAAAGAAGATGAATAAAGACGGAACTGAAAAAACAAATAGTGTTAGCAGAATAATCTATGATAAAAGAGATGAATTTCAATCAAGAAAACCTATCGAAGTTATTGCTGCAAACAATCCAATTCTTATTCTTGACGAACCGCAAAAAATGGGTGGTGAAGCGACACAAAAGGCTTTGAAGAACTTTAATCCACTATTTGTGTTGAACTATTCAGCAACCCACAAAAAGAATAATAATCTTGTGTATGTGCTTGATGCTCTTGAAGCGTATAATCAAAAACTTGTAAAGAAAATAGAAGTAAAAGGCTTTGAACTCAAGAACTTACAAGGTACAAACTCATATCTATATGTTGATAGCATTGAGCGTGACTCAAAAAAACCACCTTTTGCAAAAGTTGAAATGGAAATTGCTTATAAAAGCAACATCAAGCGTGAACTTAGAACTCTCAATGTTGGCGATGATTTATACTATATTTCAAACAATATGGAGCAGTACAAAGGTTTCAACGTATCAGAAATCAATCCTCTTTCTTCTACTATTTCTTTTACAAATGGCGAAGTAGTTGAAATAGGCGATATTATAGGTGATAAGTCAGAAGAATATATGCGTCGTGTTCAAATCAGAGAAACAATTGCATCTCATTTTGAAAAAGAAGAAAAGCTTTACAATATGGGTATAAAAACCCTTTCCTTATTCTTTATTGATGAAGTTGCCAAATATCGTCTCTACGATGAAAATAACGATGAATTATTAGGCGAATACGGTAAAATCTTTGAAGAAGAATATAATAATATCTGTAGTGAGAAGATGAGCCTTTTTGATACAGGCTATCAAAATTATTTACGCGATATTGCTACAACAAGCACTCACAAAGGCTACTTCAGTATTGACAAAAAAACAGGAAAAAGCATTGATAGCGAAATAAAAAGAGGAAGTGAATTTTCTGATGATATTTCAGCTTATGACCTCATTTTGAAAAATAAAGAAAGGCTCTTAGATTTGAATGAGCCTACACGCTTTATTTTCTCGCACTCCGCACTTCGAGAAGGTTGGGATAATCCAAACGTTTTCCAAATTTGTACGCTAAAGCACTCTGACAGCAAAGTAGCAAAAAGACAAGAAGTTGGGCGTGGTTTAAGGTTATGTGTTGATAAAACAGGTAATAGAATGGATGCAAAATACCTTGGTGAAACAGTGCATGATATTAATCTACTCACAGTTATAGCAAGCGAATCTTATAAAGATTTTGTTACCGATTTACAAAGCGATATCAAGAAAAATCTATACGATCGCCCAACAAAAGCGACGATTGAATATTTTGAGGGCAAAAGAGTTACTCTACCAAATGGTGAACATCATATCCTTGATGCTAAAGAAGCAAAGAAAATCTATAATTATCTTGTAAGAAATGATTACATCAATGATGATGATGTTGTTACAGATAAATATAAAACCGATATCGCACTTAACACTATTGCTCCACTTCCCGATGAACTTCAAAGTATTACTACAGATGTACACACATTGGTAAAAGCAATATTTGATGAGTCTGCACTTGGTGACTATGTTGAAGACGGTAATAAAGCAAAAATCAGAAGTAATCCATTGAATAAGAATTTCTATCGAGAAGAATTCCAAGCTTTATGGAAAAGTATTAACCATAAATATGCTTATACAGTAGAGTTTGATAGCAATGAGCTTATTGCAAAAGCAATCAAATCTATTGATTCTGAGTTATATGTTTCAACTTTGGGCTACACTATCTCTAAAGGACAGCAAACAGCACAAATGAACGAACATGAATTAGCAAGAAGTGCTTCGTTTGAAAATTCGATAAATACAAATAAAAAACTAAGTGTTGATGAAGTAAGTACTATTGAATATGACTTGATAGGGAAAATAGCTCTAAATACAACACTCACAAGAAAAACAACAAGAGCAATCCTTACGGGCATGTCAAAAGAAAAATTCTCTTATTATGCGGTCAACCCAGAAGAGTTTATTACTAAAGTATCAAAAATTATCCAAGAACAAAAAGCTACAACAATAGTTGATCATATCACGTACAATCAGATAGATGGTACATTTGATAATAGTATTTTTACGCAAGATAAACCAACTCAAGCTTTTGATAAAGCTTATCTCGCTGAAAGACATATACAAGACTATGTTTTTACAGACGGCACGGCTGAACAAAGCATAGAAAGAAAGTTTGCAGAAAAGTTAGATACTTCCGATGAAGTTCATATTTTTGCAAAGCTACCACGAGGTTTTTATATTCCTACACCTCTTGGAAATTACTCACCAGACTGGGCGATTGCATTCAAAGAAGGAACTGTAAAGCATATCTTCTTTGTTGCAGAAACTAAAGGTTCAATGGAAACGTTGAATTTACGAGAAATCGAAAAAGGGAAAATTGCGTGTGCTAAAAAACTCTTTAATGAAATGTCTACATCAAATGTGAAGTATGCGCATGTAGATAGTTATGAGAATTTATTAAATATTATGAATGGGATATAGGACTACTAAGGAGGAAAATATATGTACTTTGAATGGACAACTGGTAACACACTAACTATGTTCTCTCTTTTTGTTGCTATCTTTGGTGCAAGATACGCTTATTTGCAATTGGCTCAATCAAATAAAATAAGGCGTGCAGAATTTCTTGATAAAATTATCGAACGAATAAGATTCAATGAATCATTTGCAAGAACCATGAACATGATTGATTACTCTACAGATTGGTATAACAAAGAGTTTCACAACACAGATTCAAAGTTAGAATATGAAGTTGACATGCTGTTATCATATTTTTCTTATGTCTGCTACTTATACGAAAGTAATTGCATTACACGTGATGAATTATCTGTCTTGAGGTATGAATTAAATAGAATTTGCTCATCTAAACAAATACAAAACTACCTATGGAATCTATACCATTTTTCTATTAAAATAAAAACCACCTCCTCATTTGCCTCCCTAATAGAGTACGGAATAAGAGAAAAACTAATTCTAGAAGATGAATTTATTAATAAAGACTCACCTTCATATACCAAACATCTAAATTTTTAACACTATAAATTAACCAGCTAACTCATCGAGGTTATTATGCAGCAGTCAATCAATCCAGCTAAACAAACGGTTGTTTCATGTCTTCAAAATAAGACATATCACATTGACTTTTATCAACGAGAGTACGTTTGGCAAAAGGAAACTGTAGAAGTATTTCTAAACGATGTGTTTTATGCATTTACTTCGTCTTATGAAGAGCATAAAGATGCTGACTTTAATCAAGAATTACTAAGCAAATTCAATTGGTACTACCTCAATGTTATCATCACAAATAATATAGCTGGTAAAGTATACGTGGTTGATGGACAACAGCGCTTATCAACATTGACTCTTATAGCATTGAAGCTATATCATATGACAAATCAAGATGTCTTTAAAGAAGTCCTGAAAAACTGTATTTCTGGACAAGTTCTATTTGAGGGAAATGTATTTGTATTAGATAATAATAAAAGAAAAAATGTCATGAATTCATTATTTGCAAATGTTCCTCATAGCGAGCCATATAATAATAAAACTGAAGAAACACTTGTCGAAAGATATAAGGATATTTCAAAGTATATAGATGATAAAAAGTTATCCGAAAAAGAACTATCCTTTTTTATTGGATATTTTTTAACTAGACTAGTACTGGTTGAACTTGATATCTCTCAAGACGATACTCCTATGGTTTTTGAAGTTATAAACGATAGAGGAGAGCCTCTTAAATCTTTTGAAATTCTAAAGGGAAAACTAATTGGGAAGCTGAGTAAAAGCGATACAGAGATTTATGCAAAAAAATGGGATGATTCTTTACAGCAAATAAGGAGTTTAGAAGATGCTTTTTTTGTTGATTATCTAAAATCAAGATTTATTTACAAAAAAAACTCGCAAATTGAAGGAGCAATCAATAATGCATATCATAGATACCTTTTCGAAAATAATGAAATTGCAAATACCTTAGCTTTTCGTAAGTCTGATAAAAGACAATTAGAAAATATTAAAAATTTTATTTCAGAAGATTTGCGTTATTTTAGTGCGTTATATGCTAAAATAAAAAACAGCTCTGATGAATTTATAAAATATAATCGAATTCATGATTTATCGGGGCAATATCAAATTATTTTATCCGCTTGTGATATTAATGATTCAGAAGAAGACGCAAAAATAGCATTAATTGCTAAAGAATTTGATCGATTACACATACTACTTAAATTAAATAGAGCTTATGACAGTAATACTTTTCAAGAGATTTCTTATAGTTTAAATGAAAAAATTAGAAACTCACTAATTACAGATTATAGAGAGATTTTTGATGCTGTTTTAATAAAAGCTATTACGACTCGTTTAGCTTCTGAGAATATCAACTCACTACTAGAGTACAATACTTTTTTAAGAAATGATTATACAAATACTGATACTCGCACATTAAGGTATATACTTGCCAGAATAGAAAACTATATCTGTTCTAATATGAATCAATCAATGCAATACAACGTTGAATATATTTCAACACGAACAGGAGCAAAAACAGGGTTTCATATTGAACATATTCTAAGTAGAAATGAGACAAATAAATCATACTTCTCTACAGAAGAAGAATTTGAGCAAAAGCGTAATATTCTAGGAGGTTTACTACTTCTAGAGGGAGTAAATAACATTAGCTCTGGCAATGAAGACTATATTAATAAAATTAAAACCTATAGCTCAGGATTAGTATGGGGGCATTCTTTAAATGAAAACTTTTATCATAATAATCATGGAATAAAAAATCTAAATATTATTTTACAAAAAACCAGAAAAATAGAACTAAAACCTTATAAAGTGTTTGACATTATAGCTCTTGAAGAAAGAAGTGTGCTTCTTTTTAACCTTATAAAAATTATTTGGGAAGTAGACTAAGTATAAATATTACTTAGGATTAAATTTGTGAGTATATTATTTTTATTGTTACTATAGAGAATAATGAACACTTAATACACTTTTTATTGGAATTTATTTAATACTTATCGCATTGCTATAATCGGAGGATTAGTCAATATGCCTTATGATACTATTGATGATATTTTTAAGTTTTGTGAACCTTATAATGAAGAGTATATAAACTCTCTCATAGATGCAATTAAAGATAATAAAATTGTTCCTTACATAGGTGCGGGGGTATCTATTTTAAATGGTGTATACCCAAGTTGGGGAAACTTTCTTAATGATACACATCGTGAATATGTTAAAGAAAAAGAAGACTTAGAGAACTACAACAAAATAGAAACATTTGAAGAAAAAGCTACTTTTCTATATGAAAGAATGGGCAAGCTAGATTTTTCCAGCCATTTAAAAAAAGTGTTTTCGCCGGACAAGCTAGAAAGTGTAAAAAATCAATTTAATGAGTTCCCAATCTCAAAATTACCAATTATCTTCAAACGAAATATGCTCATAACAACGAACTATGATAAGGTTACTGAGAATATATATCATGAAAAACATACTACACCATTAGAAGTTTATGATATTAGCCATGAAGAAGTATTTAATAGATCTTTGAGGGAAGGTAGTCTTACGCTTTTTAAAATTCACGGAGATATAAGTGAACCCACTTCATCTATTGTTTTAACACAGGAACAATACAATAAAGTATATGATAATGACGGAACATTGTCAAAGGCACTTGAACAAATTACAAAATCAAAATCATTTTTGTTTTTGGGTTGCAGTTTAGATAATGACCGACCTATTGACATTATTGGGAAACACTCTAAAGATGGCATAGAGCACTTTGCTGTAGTAAATTGTACTACTGAAAAGAAACAAAAAAGAAGGCTTGAGCTACAAAACAAACTCAATACATTTGCAATTTTATACCCATCAGGAGAGCATCATTGCTTAAATATCATACTTGAACACATTACAAAAGAGGTTAACCGCCCTGAATATCTAGACCAAGGATTTATGGATAAAGAATGGTTTGATACGCAATGTAAAAAGCAAATAACAAAACTTGGCGATAGATACAACCCACAGGTTAACATTGCTTTAGAGCTTAATACGTTATTTGATGCAATAGGTCAAAATCAAGCTTTTTATGACCAAGTTCACCAAAAGACACATGAATTTTTATTAAAATTCAAATATATAAAAAATGACCCAATAATAAAAACCATCTCAGATATTTCATCTTATATAAAGCAGTTTCTTGGAGAACAAAGGGCATTATTTGACTCTAACCTTCTACAAAAACATATTGATAAATTGCTTGAAACTTTGCATAACACTCTATTTAGCGTTAAAGAGATTGAAAAGAATAAAGATGGAACTCCTGCTTCAAAAAACGATACCATATACTATTTGAGCAGAGCAATTAGTGCAACAAATGTTTATTCAGAATTTATAAAATCAAATTATATAAAACTATATAACAACCCATATCTTCTTCTTGATGGTGAAGGAGGAGTAGGAAAATCTCATCTTTTTGCTGATATAATAGAAACACGAATCAATGATAGTGAGCTGTCACTATTTTTTCTAGGTCAAGAATTTAGTGAGAATATTGACCCTCTAATTACATTTAGAAAAATGTTAAATATTAATTCTAATAGTGCTGGACTGCTAGCTAGGTTGAATAGCATTGCTGACACAAAAAAATCACGTATTTTAATTTTTATTGATGCATTAAATGAAGGAAATGGTAAAGCTATTTGGAAAGAGCAGTTAGCAGGGCTAGTAAAAGATGTAAAAAAATATCCAAATTTAGGATTTATTGCTTCTATACGGTCTGAAAGCTTGAGATCTTTATTTGAAAATAACACCTCTTTAAAAAATGACTTTGTACAAGTAAAGCATGAAGGATTTTCAACAAGTACATATGAAGCTATTATGAGGTACTTTGCTGAACACCATATCACATATTCTTCAATTCCTCTGCTTATAAAAGAATTTTCAAACCCGCTATTTTTGAGGTTATTTTGTAGAGCCTATCAAAATACTTCTATTAGCTTTGAAACTATAACACTAAATGATTTATTTACTAATTATTTAGATAAGATAAATAAAATTCTATCTAGTAGTTGTGAGTATGATGAATATGCAAATGTATTACAAGAGATTGTTGATAACTTTGTAAAGTATAAATTTAAAAACAATAATGGTAGTAATCTTATTGAGCTTTCTATAGCGAATAGTCTTATCAATGATATCAGAGCAAAGTATTCTGCAAAAAATACTCTTTTTAAGGAATTGATTTCATGTGGTTTTCTCACACATATCGAATCTTATGATGGTAAAGAGTACATCTACATAACATATGAAAAACTAGATGACTACTTTTATGCAAAATTGCTGATTGCTGAACTGAAAGTGCTCGGAATTGAAAAGTTTAAAGCTACTTACGATAAGCTAATATACTACCCAAACGTGCTTGAATCTTTGTCTCTTGTTCTTTCAGAAAGCACTCAATATGAAATCTTTGATATTATCAAACATGAAAAAAATGAAAAATCTTTTCTTATAGATGCATTTTGCAGTGCCCTACACTGGCGATCTGCAAAAAGTATAAGTGAGTGCACACAAAATATAGTTAACCAACTCCTTAAAAATCATAACCAAGAATTATTTGAAGCTCTTCTTTTTCTTTCTGGAAAGGATAGTCATCCTTTAAACGCAAAATATCTAACGACATTCTTTAAATCCTTGAAAATGCCAGATAGAGATTCATACTTTATTTCTTTGTTTGATAGTTTGTACAACTATAATGAAGAAAATGCAATAACTTGGCTTTTTCATTTTTGCTCCCAGAAACATACTGAGAGTCTTAAAAATGAGTACATTTTTTTACACAGTATCACAATAGTTATGTTTTTTATATCACCCAACAACAAACTTCGTGATAATGCTACACGAGCACTTATAGAGCTATTAGAGAATAGAATACCTTTGCTTATTAGTGTGCTTGATTACTACAAAAATATCGATGATCCATATGTTATGGATAGACTTTACGCAGTTGCTTTTGGTTGTATAGTCAGAGAAGATAAGAAAGATAATATTGTAAAATTAGCAAAATATACATATCAAGAAATATTTGAGAAAGAAGAAGTATATACAAATATTCTTGTTCGAGATTATGCAAGAAATATCGTTGAGTTTGCGAAAGTAAATGTTGCCTCAAAAGAGCTTTTACATTTGAACACTGTTCCCCCCTATAAATCTCAATTCCCAGAAATTCCTAGT
This sequence comes from uncultured Desulfovibrionaceae bacterium, assembly GCA_964369185.1. GTDB lineage: Bacteria > Desulfobacterota > Desulfovibrionia > Desulfovibrionales > Desulfovibrionaceae > CAYJAZ01. Next base: position 13,854 of record CAYJEN010000001.1, on the reverse strand, counting down.
GATGAAGAAATAAAGAAATACCATTTTGATTATAATAATAAAAATAATCCAGAGTATTATGAAACTCAAAATACTATATTAGCTTCAATGGATATAGGAAGTCACACCTATGGAGATTTTGGAAGATATATATTTAATTCATATTTTAACAGTTATTTAAATGACAAAAATAAAATTACAATCGACAATTTACATAAAATAGCTGTAAATAAAATTTTTGATTTAGGTTACGACATTAATAAGCATGGCTATTACGATAGATACGGTAATCATGAATTTAGAAATGGACGTACAAGAAATGCACAATTTGAGCGAATCGGCAAAAAATATCAATGGATTGCCCTGTACGAATTAGCTGCACAAGTTGCAGATAGATACAAACTATGTATTAAATCATATGATTCGGAGCAAGAAGATAGATACGAATACTGTCAAGGAGCTTTTGAGCCAGACTTGCGAGATTTTGACCCTACGCTGATAACAAACATATCTAAAAAGAAACAAGCTAATACTGTTAAATGCTTATATACAAACTTTAATATCCAAAATGATGAATGGATAAATACACAAGCAGATTTACCAGATATTACCCAGTTATTAAAAGTAGAATATTGTGGAAAACAATATATATCACTTCACGGCCACTTTAAATGGAGTGATAAAATAGAATTAGGTATAGAACGTTATGAAGAAGAGCACAAAGATTTATGGTTATTTTTCAATAGCTATATTGTAAAAGAAGAATCATATAACAGGTTTATAGAATTTCTACAAGATAAACAAATTTGGGGTAGAACCTTACAAGAGCCTACCGAAAATCGTCAGATTTATCTAAGAGAATACTTTTGGTCATGGTCATACCAATATGCTATTAAGGAGTATTATGTCTACAACTGGTGTCCTATCATAGATGAATATAAAAACATTAATGTGTTGCCCTTAACTGACGAAGATAAAGTTTTGCTTCCTGTAGCAAAGTATGAATCAGATAGAGATGGAGATAAAGTTTTGCATGGTGAAACCCCAAGCATTGCTCTTTTGTGTAATGATATAATTCATACTTTAGTTCTTAAGTCTAAGAATAACTCAAACTCTTGTATGTACAATTGCAAAAATGAGCTAATTTACTTTGATGGATGTGAATTATTTGAAGAACGAGAAGGCTGTTATATCGAAGAAGAAGCTTTACTCGAATATTTATCTGCAAAAAACTACAAAATTTTCTGGACAGGCATGGGAGAAAAAACAATTTATGATAACAAGGATTACCCTATGGCCACTCTTTCAGGTCTATTTGAGTATAAAAAAACTAAAGAACTGACAGGGAAGTTTAAAGTAAAAGAAAAACAGTTTGAACATATTGAAAGGAGCTTTGATACTCAGGAGTTGACACAAGTTGAAGAATTTTTTAAAGCCACTCAAAATAATTTAGAAGTAAAGTAAATTATACTAAGCTATGATAAGCATCGACAAAAACAACTTCATTTATATGATTTTTCAATGCTGTGAATGAGCAACCTTTGCAGTAAAAATTCTCTCTTTCATCATAAGGAACCTATGAAGGAAACTTTATAAATTAAGTTTTCTTCACAAACTTAGTTTTTACAGTAGAAACTAAAAATCTACAAACTTTCAAGCCTCTTAATCGTTTCCTGTAGCAGTTCAATACTCGTGTATTCTTCTATTTTTCTGTGGGTAATTTGAGGAAGTCCTGTTCTCCCCTCTTCGTTTTTAGATGAACACAAAAAACGTGTCTCTTTGCCAGTAAGAATCCATATAGGATTAATTCGACGTTCTAAAAACAGAGCAATAAGCCAGTCGGAAGGGATTGAATTACGTCTTTTTGCGTCGGAGATTGAGGATTGCTGTACTCCTAAAAGCTTGGCAAGTTCTGCTTGAGTTTTGCAGTCTGTCGCTTGATATATGCGCTCGTAGCATTCTTCGGTCACTGTGAATCTTTTGCGTATTGCTCTATTCATAATCGCTCCCTAATAGTGTTAATAATAACAATGAATTATTATTAATTTATCAGTTCAACTTTTATAAATATATAAAAGTCGGGAGCTAGTAACCGACTCAGCGCGGCGGAGTTATTTCCCAGAAAAGGTATTGTATTCCTCACACTCCCGACCGTTGAGCACAACTAAAGAGTCGCTATAAACCGAGCGAGTGCAAGGAGGCGACTCCGTGATGGTTCACGGTCCGCTGAGTAAGAGGTGTTACTAGCACCTAGTGTTTACTATCAAGAGTAAGCACATATGGCTATAATTGCATAAAAAAGGATTGATTTCAATATCTATTTTTTAGCAAAAAAAGATAAAGCTAGAAACAATTTAATTTATAGCTTAAACTAACTACATAAAATTTCTCAAAATATCAGATAATTACACTAACATATCCTTAACTTCATCAATCGTGTAGGTTTCTCCACTCCCTTTTGAATGGAGTATCATATGACAGTTAGGACATACAGGCACTAAATCTTTTACAGGGTCAACTTCATAATTTTCCTGTATTTCTGACAATGGTTTTATATGATGTACATGAATTTTATATTGAAACTTTTTACCGTACTTTTTACCAAAGCTAAAGCCACAAATCTTACAAGTATAGCCATGAGCTTTCAAACACTCATTTCGTGCTCTTGCATCACGCTCATAGGCATTAACTGTAACTTGCTTTTTTGCTCCTTCAAAGAACTTATTATTTTCATCTTCTATTTCATCATTAAAAAAACCTTTTTCCTCTAAGCTTAGTTCTGAAGTTGAAATAACGATTACTTCAAATCCAAGTTTCTCTATGTATTTTCTTGCTTCTGTAGCATTAAAATCTTGAATACCATTAGAGAAGTGAGTAAAGTTGTCAGCAATACATACTATCCTCTTTACAGGATATAAATTTGTCCCGTATAGCAAGGCGTAATGAGTTCCATCTGCTCCGTACTTCTTCTTTTCATCTAAAGTCATACTATCATGTTTTAAAATTGATTTTTCGATTTTTTCTTTTGTGATATGAGAAAATTTACCCATATTTACTTCCTTATTAAATATAATATTATAAGTTTTTACTTAATTCTGCTTTGTAAAATGATAGCTGTTTTCCAATGGATAAACCTTTCACAGGTAAGGTATATTTTTTGATATATGGAAGAAGATACTCATTGTACCTTTCACCTGCAAGTATTGTATAATTATCATTTTGCAAATCTGTATTTTGTGCGAGCTTAGATACAACTTTTCCAGCCCATTCTAAACGTTCTACTTTCTTTTTTGTGTTTAAAGTTTCATCATAAGGTGCTATTATATCCATTTCATCAATCAGCCCATACTTTGCAGACAATATAAAAATTTTGTCTGCATTATTTGTTTTTGCATAATTATAAGCTTTTTTAAATAAGTCGCTCGTATATAAATCTTTTGCAAAAGTAGATACTGTATTTTTCTTTTTTACACATGAAATTAAAAAAATATTCATACATAATCTCCTAAAAATTGTGTGACTCTTAATCTTTATACTTTTTGATAAACTTTTACTTTTCAATCTAATCAGATATGTAATTTAATATCTACCTTTTTTACAACTTTGACAAGTTCTTTTTCTTTTATGGATTTACATGTGAAATATGCACTCAAAAAAGAGAATAATGGTCTTCTTAAAAAATCATACTCCAGATTTTATGAAATAAACCTTTTGGATTTTCTTCTTTAGCTGATAGTATTACCTCATTATTTTGAATAGTTTCTAAAGGAAGGGGTATGACTTTTTTAGGGGTGTTAAAAGAGCGTTTCTTTTTGTTGGCTACTTCTTTGATTTTTGCTTCTTCCTGCTTTTTAATTAGTTTTTCTCTTTGTTCCTGTTTTTCAATTAACTTTTTCCTTAGTTCCTGCTCGTATTTTCTTCTTGTAGCCTTCCTTTTTTGTTCTTCCTGTATTTTGAAACGTTGTCTTGCTATATGTGCAGTATCAGTGCGCAAAATTTTTATAATTTTACTGAATATTTGAACACATCTATTTCTTGAAATTTTATATTCATATGCAAGATCTTCAAAGCTGGCATTATACATAGTGTACTTCACAAAAATTTCATAATTACGCCTAGATGTGAAATTTTTTACTTTTTTCAATATAAGTTTGCACTCATGACGGTTTTCAAAAATATTTTCATCAGCTACCTTTTCACTGTATGTTTCGTAAGGCAAAATTTCGCTTGCTTCTGAAAAAGCTCTTGCCTGCAAGTTACATAAATATCGAGGAAAAACGTCTGCCACATCTAAAAAGAAATAGTCACATATTTTTTGTGCTATGTCTTTCACTATTCCTTTTCTTTTTCCTGACAAATAAATTGGGGAAGTTATGCCATAAGCTAAATTAGTAAGAACTGAATAACTGATTCCCGTTTCCCTTGAAAGTTGAGCAAAGTTCATATTATAATTGTGTAACAATTTTAAAACTTCAGTTTCACAATCATCATAATAACGACTAAAATTTCCTTGTTTTTTCATCTATAAATTCTCTGTAATACAGCACAAGAAAGAAAAAAATCTCTTGTGCTGTATAATTTTATAATGCTATTTCATAGCTTGTGGATTTTTCTACATTCACTGTTTTCACAGTCTCAACTTGCTGTTCTCCTAAGAGTTTCTCAGCTCTAAACTCCTGCAAGGTTTTAGGTTTCCATTCAGAAACATAGCCGTTTACTTCTTGCGTGAGCTTCAATTCTTTCATGACTGCAGAATGATTTTCACGGACAAGTTTCAAGTCGTCAGCTTGAGCGAAAGGCTTATCAAGAGCCTGTTCAGCACTTGGAAGTTCTGCCTTTTCACGAGCATGAAGATTTGTCGCTTGCGTGAGACGATTATCGAACTCTTTTTCAAGAAAATTATCCAATCGCTGAAAGAAACCGCTAATGCTGATTTTATCGTCGTGTGTATAACCTAGAGTGCTTGACGTGAACTCCGTGCCTTGTTCATTTTGCAGAAAGAAACGATAACCGTCTTTTCCGTTTGTTGGACTATATCGAGTAGTTACGTCAAAGCCACGATACTTGCCAAACTCAACCTTTTTGTTTCGACTATTTATCGCTTGATTAGCGCAAGACACAAAAAGGCTTTGTAATTCCTTAGAGTTATCAGCCGTGAGTAATCGCCCTTGAGAGAAAACCTCAAGCTTGATTCTTTCTTTATCATCAACCATGATTTTTTTAGTATTTCTGTCTCGAAGTGAAGTGTTTTCCTTATAAGAAAGTTCCGCTTTATTCATGCGTTCATCGGCATTTTTGAGATAATTCACATTATCGGCAAGCCTATGTTTTGAGCGATTATGTTGAGCATACAAAGCTTCAAGTTTGCGCTTTTCTGTGGCAAAATTCACTTCCATAAGAATAAGCGGATTGCCCGATGCTGCTGCTTTCATTTCAGCTGCATTCGAGGCTTCCGATTGCACATCTTCAATCGTGCGTTGAAGAACGTCACCCTTGCGGAATTGCTCTATAGCAGCGGCTTTATACTCGACACACTGCCACATCCTTGCATCGTAAGTTTGCTTGGTTGCATAGTAGTTAATTTCGACCTCAAAATTAGGGTCTTTTTCATATAACTTATTGCCTTGCCTTACAATTCTTCCGTTGCGCTGAGTAAGTTCACTCGGCTTCCAAGGGCAATCAATGTGATGACAAGCCACAAGCCTTTCCTGCACGTTGCTACCCGAACCCATTTTTGAAGTTGAACCAATCAAAACTCGAACATCGCCACGATTTACGTCTGAAAAAAGTTTCGCCTTACGCTGATCCGTGTTTGCATCATGAATGAACGCAATCTCATCTTTGGGTATTCCTTTGTTTATAAGCTTTTGTTTTAAGTCATGATATACAGAAAAATCACCGTCGGAATTGCTTGCTAAGAAGTCGTCCATATCAAAAGCTAAATCCTCATCAATATCGTCCTTATCTATATCTTTTTCAATGGATTCATCATCAAAAGAAACACTATCAAGCTCGACTTCAACCCTTTCTTCAAAGGCTTTTTTAGGAGTGGATAAATCACAGAAAACAAGTTGAGTTCCCTTATCTTCCGTGCTTGCAAGCCAATTTTCATAGATTTTCTTAGCACAAAGATTGACCTTTGAACCCTCATAATCTTCTGCCATAGGGTCAATAAGTCGATAATCAAGTCCTGCTTTTCTTGCATCATTCGTGATTTTTAGGGGATTATCTTGGCTTGGGTCAGAGGGTAGATTTTCCATTCTGTCAATGATTTCATTCATATAGACAGCTTGGTCGCCCGAGCGGTCAACAATATGGTTTATCGGCTTACCACCTTTGATACGTGGAGTAAGAGGAGGCAAGCCCTCTTTTTTTCTTTGCTCGTCAATATCATCTTGCGAAACAACGTCCGCAAAAGTGCGATACATAGACAATAGCTCAGGTACGTTTTCAAAGTTTGCAAAGCGTGATTTAAGTTTGTAATTTACACCAGTTGCGTCCAATTCCCAATTTGCTGTAACCTTGCCAAAAGTTGAAGCCCAAGAATCGAAATGCTCGATATTTTTCTCTTTCAAGGTATCGTATTGCATATATTTTTGCATGCTATATACTTCTGAAATCGTGTTAGAAATCGGAGTTCCTGTAAGAAAGTAAACTCCCTTGCCGTCATTCTCCTTTTGCAAGTATCGGCATTTTACATATAAATCAAATGCCTTAGCTGAACCTCTTGGATTCCCCAAACCCGACACACTCATTGAGGTCGAGTAGCCCAAATTCTTGAACTCGTGCGCTTCATCAACAAAAAGAGCGTCGACACCCAAATCAGAAAAATCGACAGATGTATCTTTCGTATTATTTTTATCTAAATATTCTTGGAGTTTAGTTGTCAGTCTTTCTTTTTGCTTTTCAAGCTGTTTCACCGTTGCACGTGAACCATCATTATCTTTTACAGTCTGTAAAGCATTTTCAACTGCGTCGATTTCCTCTTGAAAAATCTCCTCTCGAACCTCCCTTGGCATATCGATTTTCTTGAAAGAAGAGTGCGCCACAACAACAGCGTCCCAGTTGCCCGTAGCCACTTTTGAAAAGAATTTTTCTCGATTATCTTTTATGAAGTCCGTCTTTTCAGCAACTAAGATATTCGCATCGGGATAGAGTTTATAGAATTCATCTTTCCATTGATAAAGCAAGTGGTTAGGCACAACAACCATAGGCTTTTTCGCAAAACCCATGCGTTTAGATTCTTTGATTGTTGCAATCGTGGCGAGCGTTTTTCCTGCGCCCACAACATGGTCAAAAAGAGCTGTTCCCTCTTGGATTGACCGCCACACAACGTCTTTTTGGTGCGCTCTCAAACTCACGTTTGCACTTGCCCCGACAAGCTCGATATGCGAGCCGTCATAATTCGGTGTAACGTGTGTGTTGAAGCGTTCATTATAGACTTTTGCAAGGCGAGTTCTGCGCTCGTCATCTTCCCAAATCCAATCGCTAAAAGCTTGCTGAATATCGTTTGCTTTTTGCATGGCAACTGCAGTTGCTTCTTGATCGACTTGCATAATCGCCTTGTTGTTATGGTCACGCCCGACTTCTTTTTCAACCTTGATAGGTCGATTTGTGAGAAGCGATTTTATCAATTCGTCCGCAGGATATTCAGGAGTTCCCCAAAGTTCGTTATTGATAGCTCTGTCATAAATACTTAGATTCACACTCCATTTTCCCATAACAGGTAAGTAGTTCAGCTCTTTTTTGTAAGGGTGAACACCCCCGATTTTATTTTCTACGAAGTCTAAAATATCTTCTTTTGGCAACCACGTAGAGCCAAACTTCACACCAATATCCACGGCTTCAATATCTTTAGGCATGACTTCTTTTAGAGCTTCAACATTGCCTAAATATTCGGGATTTTCTTCTGCAAACTTTGTTGCAACTTGCAATTTATGGCGCACGTTTCCAGTAAGATATTTATCCTTGATTTCCCATTCACCCTTGTTGTAATTTGCTTCGGGATTGAAGAAAATCAGTTTATCCTCTTGTAATTCTTTTTGAATTTCATCTTGTGGCTTTTCAAGTAGGGTTGCCATTCTTTCAAAATCAATTTTACCACTTTCACGCAAAGAAATTGAAAGAGCATCAAGTGGCGAATCAGCCGACTTTGCAGGTTCGGCAAACTCCAAAACACGTCTGCTGAAGATCGCCGCTTTTTGCGCTGATGGTTCACGGTGTTCACGACCTATCTTCTTCGCCTGCTCTTTTGAAATGCCTTTGTTATACTTATTTTCAAGGGAAAGGAGCAAAGCAGATTCAGGGTCATCACGCATAAGTGAGCGGTTTGTTTGTGAATGCAAATGCCCGTATTTCTTTGTATAATGGTCGTATTTGATATTCAACTGCCTACGCTGTTTTTGAAGTTCTTCATCGCTTGCGTTCGATTTTTCAAGATTAAGCTGAGTTCGCAAAGCATCACGCACTTCAATCATTCCTGCAATTCGTGAATAAGCTGTATCATTCTTGAGCTTTAGCGGTTTAATAATGTCTTGCAAAAGTTCGTCTTGCGTTTTGATACCGATCTTTCTTTGCCCTGGTATTACAAGAAGAGAGTCTGCTTTCAAAGACTTGTAATAGTCTGAATTAATAATCTCTTTTTCTCTTTCAGTATTTTCAAGAACTTGATTTGTCTTTGTAATGTTCTTATCAAAAATAGATTTTGGCAACTTCTGAACCGCATTTAAGATAGCCATATCAAGGATATAGGTTTCAGGCGGAATACATTTCAGCTCTTCGCCATACTGAGAAGATACGTACTTCATTTCACCAAGTATCTGCTCGGGATTATTTATAAAATACTCATTGATAAAGCCGTTTTTGTGTTCAGAATCGTCTTTATTCGGGAAAAATTTATTATCAAGAGAAAGCCAATCTTCACCACGCTCAATGCCTTTGTCGATTTCTTCTTGTGTCTTCTTTTGGAAGAAAACAATGTCGGTTGTAACGTCGGTAAGAGCATTTTCTTGAAAGGCTGTATTAGGCAAACGAATTGCGCCTAAGAAGTGAGATTTATTGGCAATATATCCACGGTGAGAGCGTGTGTGCGAGTCCATAAAATGACGACTCACAACAAAAGCACCCACACCGCCTTCTTTTACCAAGTCCATAGACTTCGCAATGAAGTAATTATGTATTGAAAAATCAGAGGCTTTCTGAAAATTCTTGTCGAATAACTTCTGATTTCCAAAAGGCGGATTGCCGATTGTTACATCAAAAATGCCTTGCCCAAAATTCACGTCTTGAAAGCTTGCCTTGAGATTTTTCTCTTGCGGATACAAATAGTTAAGAATATCAGCAGTAGTGGAATCTTGTTCTACTGTATAGAAATTTGCCTTGAAGCTATCGGGCTTGAAACCTATAAAATTACCGATACCTGCAGACGGTTCAAGGATTTTCAAGTTGTCGGCTTGGTTCACACCAATTTTCGCCAAACCTTGATACATACCTTTGATAATAGTTTCAGAAGTAAAATGTGCGTCCTGCGTTGAACGACGAGCCTTAGCGTAATCTTGTGGAGAAAGTAGCTCTTTTAATTCAGTATATTCATTGCTCCATTGTGAATTGCTTTCATCAAAGGCTTGAGCAAGTCCGCCAAAACCAACATAGCGAGCCAAGACTTTCTGCTCGTCAACACTTGCAAATTGTGCCTTATCTGCACGTAATTTATTGAGGACTTTGATTGCCTCAATATTATCACGAAATTTTGTTTTAGCTCCGCCAACGCCTATATTGTCGGCAGAGCTAAGTTTGTAATTTTGAGGATTTAGAGTTCTGTTTCCACTCCCATGAGGTGTAGAGCTTCCCATTCGCTCATTCCCTCGAGTTCCATGTCGTAGAATTCCTCCGTTTCCATCGCTTCCGTTTCCGCTTTCCATTGCGTGGTTAGTTTCATGAGGAACTGGAACATTCCCTCCCTCTCGAGTTCCACCAATTTCTCGGGACTGTTCAACGCCCAGCGATCGAGGATTCGTGAGTAGCGAGGAGTCCAGTTCGGTATCGATAAGACTTCCTTGATTGTTTCCTGCTGTAAGTATTTGCGTGCTATTTCGAGTGGTTGTGTTTGTTGTGTGAGCATAAAGTGTTTCCTCCAATTTTTTGTTTTCTAGTTCGTTTTCTTTTTCTAAGCTCTCAAGATGATTGAGATAGTCATCAAAAAGACTTAGCTGACCTTCAAATTTGTTTTTTCTTCTAGCCATTTCTTACCTTTTACATAAATTGTTAAATCATGTCAATATGTTATATTATAAACTTATCTTGTTGAATTTAACTCGATACATTGCTGATTTCTACAAAAAGCACAATTTATAAAGTCATTATCCATTCCAAAATAGTAGAAAGACTACGCTATTAAACTATTTTGAAAGGATGGTATATTTACAAAGAGCTGATACTTGACTTAGGATAGAAAAGTATTTACAATGTATGTACAGAAAGGAGCTTATATGGAATTTGAGTGGAATAGTGAAAAAGCACTTATCAATCAAGAAAAACATGGGGTAACTTTTGAAGAAGCTACAAGTGTTTTTGACGATGATGACGCTTTATTGATTTATGACCCGGACCATTCAGAAGATGAAGACAGGTTTATTTTGCTTGGGGCAAGCACATACTTAAATTTGCTCATTGTGTGCCATTGTTATCGTGATTCTGAAAATAAAATTAGAATTATATCAGCTCGTAAAGCAACGAAAAACGAAACAAAAACTTATAAAGCGAGGAAGTAAAATGCGTGAAGAATACGACTTTTCAAATGCAGTGAAAAATCCATATAAAAAACAAAAAACAACTGTCACAATTCGCCTTGATAAATCAACAATTGACTATTTCAAGAACCTTTCCGATGAAGTAAATATTCCTTATCAAACCCTTATGAACTCATATTTAGCCGATTGCGCCAAAAGTAAAAAGCAACCAACTTTTACTTGGGAATAACTTTTTACTTTGGCTATCTATCAACTTACTTGAGAATATTTCGGCTTTCCGTCGTTATCTGCCCAAAAACGTTCTTTACATTGCGGATATGCAGAGCAAGAATACCAAATACCGCCATTCTTCGTGTTTTTTTCAATCAATGAATACTGACACTTAGGGCAAGTATATTCTGATACCTTTCCTTTCTTATCTGACGGACTGCGCTCTTTTGGTGTGCCGTTTTGATTGTTGAAAGTCGTTTTACAATCATCACAGGCAAAGAAATCCAAAGCTTTTGTTTTAGAATAAATATGTTTGAAATTCAAACTGTTGCACTTTGGGCAAGGAATAGCATTCTTTTTCATATACTCCTTGATTTCATTTTCCAAAAGTTTAAACATTGTTGCAACCTCTTCAACATATTCATGTTTTCCGTTTGCAATATCATCAAGCCTATCTTCCATATTTTTTGTAAATTCCAATGACAAGAAAGAGAAAAATCCTTGCATGGAATCAATCATCTTTTCGCCCTTTGGACTTGCAAAAAGTTTTCTGTTTTCTTCTGTGATATAAGAGCGTTGCAGTATATTATCTATAATACTTGCATATGTTGCTGGTCGACCTATACCCTGTCTTTCAAGTTCACGGATAAGTGATGCTTGCGTGTATCTACATGGTGCAGTCGTTTTCTTGGTCTGTACTTCACAACTCACCGCAGATAACAGACTTTCTGGTCTAAGCCTTGGAATAGGATTAGAAATTTCCTCCTCATTTTCGTCAGAACTTTCATCATCATAATCTTTTTTATAAAGAGCTTTCCATCCCTCATAGATAAGCGTTCTGCCCTGTGCTTCAAAGTGTACCTTCTTATCATCTAAGTCTGCTTCAAGATTAGCTTTTCTCACACTATAGATTGCATCTTCCATTTGACTTGCCAAAGTTCGGGAACGTATCAGCTCATAAAGTTCTTGCTCTTCTTTTGTTCCCTCAACTATTTCAAGTTCGATATGTGTCGGGCGGATTGCCTCATGTGCTTCTTGCGCTCCCTCTTTGCTTTTCCAAATTCTTGGTAACTCTATAAAAGGAATATTTTTACTGATAAGATGCGAACGAATGCTTGAAGTTGCTTCACAAGATAAGTTAGGGCTATCAGTTCTCATATAGGTTATGTAGCCGTGTTCATAGAGTTTTTGCGCTACTTGCATTGTCTTTTTGGGGCTGAATTTTAGCGTATTACTTGCTGATTGTTGAAGACTTGAAGTTGTAAAAGGCGGAGGCGGTGCTTGCTTTTTATCGTTCTGAGAAAAATCTTTGACTGTAAAAATTTTGATTTTAGCTATCTTTTCAGCAAGTTCCTTATCTAGAATATAATCTTGACCGTTCCAAAGAAAATTATCTGGCTTCCAATTTGCTACCCAACCGTCTTGCACATTATCGACTTCCTCAAACAATGCTTTAACTCCGTAATATGTTGACGGCACAAAGGAATTTATCGCTTTCTCACGTGCAACCACAAGACCTACAGCGGGACTTTGCACTCGTCCTGCAGTGTAATGCCCCGACAAAACCTTTGTAAGTACGGGCGACACCATATAACCGCAAAGCCTGTCGAGAACACGTCTTGCCTCTTGCGCTTTTACAAAATTCATATCTATGCTGCGAGCATTTTTTATACCCTCAAGCACCTCTTCTTCAGTAATTGCGGTGTAGCACACTCTTTTCGGATTTTTCAACTTAAGAGCATCGAGCAAATGCCATGCAATCGCCTCTCCTTCACGGTCAGGATCTGTTGCAAGATAGACTTCCTCTGCTTCACCAACAAGCAATTTCAAGCGAGATAGAACATCTCTGCCCTTATCAGTAGGCACATATTTAGCAATAAAATCAGGAGCTAAAACTCCGATTTCTTTATTCGGCAAATCACGAACGTGCCCTAAGCTTGCACTTATCACCCATTCTTTGCCTAAAATTGCTTGCAGTTTTTTTATCTTACCCGGAGATTCTACTATTAATAATTTCATAATTTTTCCATATAGTTAGAAAACTAATAAAGTTTCCATATGTGTTAGATTTTCAATGTTAATCAAACCAAAGTAACGAGAGTCAAAACTCCCTTTATGATTTGAAAAGACATAAACTTGATTTTGTGGGATAGTCCCATCTTTCAATAAAGAAAGGACTTGATTATTTTTAGAATCTATCTCTTGAATAATTCCATAAAAAACAGACTCTTCTTTATTCTTTTGCGTGATAAAAACTCTATTTTCTCTTATCTCGATTTTATCGCCTTCCATACCGACAACATACTTCAACAATGGTTTCAAGCCATTCTCACAAGAACCACCCGAAGTATATCTTTCAGCTTGAACTTTATTAGCAATCTCATTATCAAGACAAAATTGAACTATATCATTATACTGAATTTCTTCATTATTTTTGATATAGAGTCCACGAGCTAATGAGGGAGTAAAGTTCACACCAATATCAAAGACAAGACAAAAACCAAAAAGAGACATGACTACTGACATCATATTTAAAATTATCTTCATGCTACTTTCTCAATATATTTATCAAAATCAATGAATTGCTCACTTGTCTTTTCCTCTTCCAAAACAAGAGCAACCTGCTTTTTCTCGTATAAAGAGTCAGACAATAAAGGAGCTTCAATCTTTGCTCTTTCCATAAAGACAGGGTCTTTGAAATAAAGAATTTGTTTGCCGTAAATAGGATTTTGCCCTGCTGTGAAAATCAGCATATCCGCAGGTTTTGTGACGTTTCCTTGACTGTCTTTTTCAGCTGATGGAAGACGCATACACTCATCGGGAGTGAGCAAAGCCCTCGCAGTTTCAGCAATATTCACGCTGTGAGATTGACCGCCTTTACTGTATGAAATTGAGGATTTTTTATCGACAACCGTAG